>JAFGAG010000045.1 GCA_016933785.1 Coriobacteriia bacterium
GAAGCTGCCGCACCGCGTGTGTCTGGAGTGCGGCTACTACGACGGCAAAGAGATCATCGACACCGAGTAGCGCACGCGGCGCCGGGGTACCGGCGCCGTTCATCGCTCGCGGCTGATGCGGCGGACGTAGTGTGCGTGCGTGCGGACGGTGACTGCGCGGTGATGCTCGGGCGTTCGCCGGCATCGCTGCTGATTAGGGAGGTCGGAGTGCTCGAGGAGTTCTTCACTCCTCGCTCTGTCGCGGTCGTCGGTGCATCGCGCGACGAGACGAAGGTCGGCCACGCTGTCTTCGCGAACCTGCTCGCGGGCGCCTTCGAGGGTCCCGTGTATCCCGTCAACCCCGCAGGCGGGGTGATCCTGGGCCACGACGCGTATGCGTCCCTTGAGGACCTCCCGTCCGTTCCCGACCTCGCCGTCATCGTCGTTCCCGCACAGCGGGTACCCGGCGTCATCGAGCAGTGCGGCCGCGTGGGAACGAAGGCGGCGATCGTCATCTCCGCCGGCTTCCGGGAGACCGGACCCGACGGAGCCGCTCTCGAGCGCGAGCTGATGGCCCTCGCGCGCACCCACGGCGTCCGCATCCTCGGGCCCAACTGCCTCGGCCTCATCTCGACCCGCTCGGGTGTGAACGCATCCTTCGCGCCGGTTATGCCTTCGGTAGGATCGATCTCCTTCCTTTCCCAGTCGGGCGCGCTCGGTACGGCCATCCTCGACTGGGCGGCGGGTGCCGGTGTCGGGCTCGCGCACTTCGTCAGTCTCGGCAACAAGGCCGACGTCTCCGAGGTGGACCTCGTGCGTGCGTGGGCGGAGGACGAGCACACCGGCGTGGTGGTCGCCTATCTCGAGGCCATCGGCGAGGGTCGCGCGTTCGTAGAGGCGGTGCGCGACCTCGTCAAGCGCGTGCCCTTCGTCGCGCTCACCGCAGGAAGCTCGGACGCGGGTGCGCGTGCAGTGTCGTCCCACACCGGCAGCCTTGCGGGGTCGCGGGTGGCCTACGACGCGGCGTTCCGTGCCGCCGGGGCGATCGGTGCCGAAAGCGTCGAGGAACTCTTCGACTTTGCCGAGGGATTTGCGCGACAGCCGCTGCCATCCGGCGCGGGGACCGTCATCCTCACCAATGCCGGCGGCCCCGCGATCCTTGCCACCGACGCAGCGGAGCGCCATGGACTCCGGCTGGCCTCACTCGAGGCGGCGACGGTGGAGGCCCTCCGGGCTGTCCTCCCGCCCGCCGCTGCGTTCTACAACCCGGTCGACATCCTCGGCGACGCCGATGCGACCCGCTATGGCGCCGCACTGCGTATCCTCGCCGATGACCCCGGGGTGCACTCGGCAGTGGTCATTCTCACGCCGCAAGCGATGACCGAGCCCGACGAGACCGCCCGCCTCGTGGTCGACGCCGCGAACGAGACCGGGATCACAACGCTCGCCGTGTTCATGGGCGATCAGTCGGTCGCACGCGGACGCCTCATCCTCAAGGAGGGGGGCGTCCCCAACTTCCCCTTCCCCGAGCGTGCGGTTGCGACCCTCAACGCCATGCAGCAGCACGCCGTACAGATGGCCAGGCCAGCCGCCCGGGCCTGTGCGGTCTCCGGCGACATCGCCGCTGTGACAGAGGCGATCGCCCACGCGCGCGCAGCGGGGCGGACGTTCATCACTGAGGCGTCGGCCCAGCGTGTCGCCGAGGCGTACGGCATCCCCGTACCCGCATCCGGTCTCGCCGCCGAGGCGGTCGCGGCGCGTGAGCTTGCGGCCCGCATCGGGTATCCCGTGGTCATGAAGGTTGCGAGCCCCGACATCCTGCACAAGTCCGACATCGGCGGCATCGTCTTGGACATCGAGGACGAAGCCGCACTCGATGCCGCCTACGAGACGATCATGGGTCGCGTCGCCCAGCGCATGCCCGACGCACGGGTATGGGGCGTCACCATCCAGCAGCAGTTGCCGCCCGGCCGTGAGGTCATCGTAGGCGTCAACCGCGACCCGAGCTTCGGGCCGATGGTCATGTTCGGGCTCGGCGGCGTGTACGTGGAGGTTCTCAAGGACGTCACCTTCAGGCTCGCCCCCGTATCGGAAGCCGACGCCAGGGAAATGGTCGCCGAGATCCGCGCAGCCGCACTGCTGCGGGGAGTGCGCGGCCAGCAGCCCGCTGACATCGACGCCATCGTGGACGTCATCTGCCGGGTGTCCGCCCTCGTCACCGACTTTGAGGACATCATGGAGCTCGACATCAACCCGCTGATCGTCGGCGACCGGGGCGCCGGAGCGATCGCTGCCGATATTCGCATCGGAATCGGAGGCTGACCATGCGGACGATCGTCGTCACGTCCACCAGGCCGTACACGGGCAAGAGCGGTATCGCACTCGCCCTCATCGGCATCCTGGCCGACCGCGGTCTCGACGTGGGCTACTTCAAGCCGTATGGGACGATGCCCGTGATCGTCGACGGCGTTACCTCTGATGAGGATGCCGTCTACATCAACCGGGCACTCGAACGCCCATCTGCGCAGGCCGATGTCTGCCCGGTGGTCCGCTCGCAGACCTTCGTTGAGCAGATCCTTGCGGGCGCTGAGCCACCCTCCCACGAGCAGGTGCTCGGTGCCTTCGGCCGATGCTCCGACGGCCGCGATGTCATGGTGGTGGAGGGTCCGACCGAACCTGCCCAGGGCACCGCCGCCGGACTCTCGTCGTGCACGATCGCATCGCTCCTCAACGCACGCGTTCTCTTGGTGGACCGCCCAAAACCGACCGATTTGCCCGAGGATGCGCTGGCGGAAGGTGCGGCCCTTGGCGACCGGTTGGCAGGACTCCTCCTCAACGGTATCCACGAGTCCCGGCTCACCGTGGCGCGCGAGCGGGTCGCGCCTTTCCTGGAGTCGCGTGGCTTCCCGGTCTTCGGCGTGCTGCCCTACGACGCCGCACTCGGTGCGGTCACCGTAGCCGAGATCGTCGACGAGCTCGGCGGCACAGTCCTTACAGCGGTAGACCGACTCGATGACAGGGTTGAGACGTTCATGGTCGGGGCCATGGGGCAGGACAAGGCCCTGCGGTTCTTCCGTCGCAAGGCCCGCAAGGCGGTCATCACCGGCGGCGATCGTGCCGACGTCCAGCTCGCGGCGCTCGAGACGAACACGCGCTGCATCGTGCTCACCGGCAACCTGCCGCCGAGCGTTGCCGTCACGACGCGCGCCGAAGAACTCGGCGTGCCGATGATCCTCGTCGAAACGGACACACTCACGGCCGTCGAACGTATGGACGCCCTCATCGGTCGCATGCGACTCCACGATTCCGGAAAGGCCGCCCGGATCCGTGAGATCTTCGAGCGCGACGTGGATGTCGCGCGGGTGCTGGCCGCCTGCGAAATCGACGGATAGACCGGGGGGAGACGGATGCCGCGCTCCATCGTTACCGTCGCCGTCGACGCCATGGGCGGTGACGATGCTCCCGGTGTCGTCATCGAGGGTGTCGCGCAGGCGCTCTCGCTCGATCCGGAGCTCCACGTACTTCTCGTCGGGCCCGAGGCCGTGGTAACGCCACACGCCTCTGAGCGCTGCACCCCGGTCGTTGCCACCGAGGTGATCGACATGGGTGAGCACCCTGCCACCGCGGTCCGTTCGAAGAAGGACTCATCGATCGTGGTCGGGTGCCGCCTCGTGCGCGAAGATCGCGCCGAGGGCTTCTTCAGCGCGGGTAGCACCGGCGCGTGCATGGCCGCCGCCACCCTGGTCATGGGACGAATTCCGGGCGTGCAGCGGCCCGCCATCGCCGCAGTCATCCCGGCATCCGCTCGCCCGACGGTCCTGCTCGATGTGGGCGCCAACGCCGACGTGAAGCCCGAGATGCTGGTGCAGTTCGCCATCATGGGACGCGCGTACGCTCAGGCGGTCTTCGGCGTCGACGAACCCACGGTAGGCCTGCTCAACATCGGTGAGGAGCCCACCAAGGGCTCGCAGCTTGCCCAGGATGCCCACGCGCTTCTCGCGGCTTACGTCCCCGGCTTCGCTGGTAACGTCGAGGGTCGCGACGTCCCTGCTGGAACCACCGATGTCGTGGTCACCGACGGGTTCACGGGCAACGTAACCCTCAAGACGCTCGAGGGTCTCTCGGCCATGCTCTTCTCCGAGATCAAGACCTCACTCACCACGCACCTGCATACGAAGCTTGCCGCCGCAGTGCTCAAGCCCGCACTGCGCGCGCTCAAGGGCAAGCTCGACCCGGACACCTACGGCGGCGCGCCACTGCTCGGTGTGGCAGGCGTCTGCATCATCGGTCACGGCAGCTCGGGAGCCCGGGCGGTGACCAACGGGGTCATGGTGGCAGCCCGCGCTGCGCGCAACGATCTCACGGAACGCATCACCGAGGGGATCGCAGAGCGACGCTAAGGTTGCCGCGGGCACCGAAACAGGTACACTACTCGGACACCGACGGCCATCTTGTGGCCGCCAGCCCGCCGTAAGGAGCATCCAGCCCGCATGAAGCACGCTGCCATCACCGGTATCGGCGCCTACCTTCCCGAGCGCCGGCTCACCAACGCGGACCTCGAGACGATGGTCGATACCAGCGACGAATGGATCAGAACGCGCACGGGTATCGGTGAGCGGCGCCTTGCAGCAGAAGGGGAGGCCACGTCGGACCTCGCTGCCGCCGCCGGCGTCGCGGCCATCGCGGACGCCGGTCTCACCGTGGATGACATCGACTTCCTGGTGGTCGGCACCTCCAGCCCGGACCACGTGTTCCCCTCCACCGCATCGCTCGTCCAGGCCAAGCTCGGTCTCACGTGCGCCGGCGTTGACGTCATGGCCGCGTGCACGAGCTTCGTCTTCGCACTCCACCACGCAACAGTGACCATCGAGGCGGGCCGCGCGAGCACCGTGCTCGTCATCGGCGCCGACGCGCTCACGCGGCATGTCGACTTCACCGATCGCCGGACGTGCGTGCTCTTCGGGGACGGCGCCGGCGCAGTCGTCCTGCAGGCCGCGGATGAACCCGGAATCATGGGTATCGATCTCGGCTCGGATGGGACGGGCGCGGATGTCCTCACCATCCCCGCGGGCGGATCGGCCATGCCGTGCACCCCCGAGCGAGTGGCTGAGGGTCTGCACCACGTACGGATGGTGGGCAGCGAAGTCTTCAAGTTCGCGGTCCGGGCCATACCCGAGACCACGGAGCGCGCGCTCGCGGCATCCGGCCTCACGTCCGACGACGTCACGTGGCTCGTTCCGCACCAGGCGAATCAGCGCATCCTGGACACCGTGGCCGATCGTCTTGGTATCGCTCACGAGCGCGTCGTGTCCCACATCGAGTGGGTCGGAAACACGTCGTCGGCATCGATTCCGCTCGCCGTACACGACCTGTATACTAGCGGCAATCTTCGCCCCGGAGACGTGCTCGCCCTGGTCGGTTTCGGCGCCGGGCTCACGTGGGGCGCGGCGATCGTCCGCTGGACGAAGGGGCCCGTTCGATGACGATACGCACCCGCGTCACGAGCCTTCTCGGCATCGAGTATCCGATCATCCAGGGCGGTATGGCCTGGACCGCGACCGCCGAGTTGGCGGCAGCCGTGAGCAACGCGGGGGGCCTTGGTGTCATCGGCGCCGGACACATGCCCACCGACCTGCTCCGCCAGGAGATCCGCAACGCCAAGGCCGGAACGGACCGGCCCTTCGGCGTGAACCTGATGCTGCTCGCCCCGCACATCGACGAACTCGTCACGATGGTGCTCGAGGAGCGTGTGCCGGTGATCACCACCGGCGCCGGCAACCCCGGCAAGTACATGACCGCGCTGAAGGAGCGCGGCATCAAGGTACTCCCGATCGCACCCACCGTAGCGCTCGCCAAGCGCCTCGAGTCCATCGGCGCCGATGCGATCATCGGCGAGGGCATGGAGGCCGGCGGACACATCGGAGAGCTCACGACCATGGTCCTCACCCCGCAACTGGCCGACGCGGTCTCGGTCCCCGTCATCGCCGCCGGTGGCATCGCCGACGGCCGGGGTGTGGCTGCGGCATTCGCGCTCGGCGCCGAAGCCGTCCAGCTCGGCACGCGGTTCATGTGCGCCGAGGAGTGCACCATCCACCCGGACGTCAAGGAACGCATCGTCAAGGCGCGCGACCGGGACACCGTGGTCACCGGCTACTCCACCGGACATCCGGTGCGCGTTATCAAGAACAAGCTCACCCGCATCATCGAGGGGCTCGATCGAGACAACCGGCCGGAGGAGATCGAGACCCTCGGCACGGGCAAGCTCGCGCTCGCCATGCGCGAGGGCGACCTCGATATGGGCTCGATCATGGCGGGCCAATCGGCAGCGATGGTCTGCGCCATCGAGCCTGCCGCCGTCATCGTTCGCTCCCTTATCGAGGACGCGGAGGCCATCATGCGCGGTCTGACCACCACCTGCGGGGACTGAGGACAGAATGCCGAGGTCCGTCGCATTCGTGTTTCCGGGACAGGGCTCCCAGCGGGTCGGCATGCTCGATTCCCTGCCGTCCGGAGATGACACCAGCCGTCTGCTCGATGCGGCCGAAGCGCTTTCTGGCTTCGACCTGCGCCGCATCGCGGCCGAGGGTCCCGACACCGCGCTCGCCGACACGCGCGCGGCGCAACCGCTGCTCTATCTCGCGGGATGGTCGTGGGCCCGCGCGCTCACCGAACACGGCGTGGCGCCCGTCGCCCTCGCCGGCCACAGCCTCGGCGAACTCGTCGCGCTCGCAGTAGCGGGGGTCTACTCGGTGGAGGCGGGTCTCGAGCTCGTGTGCGAGCGTGGACGACTGATGGCGCTTGCCGCCGAGCACACGCCCGGGACCATGGCTGCTGTGCTCGGCATGGACGCCGACGAGATCGGCGACCTCATCGCCGGCATCAACGGCGTGTGGGTGGCCAACGACAACTGCCCCGGGCAGACCGTCATCTCCGGTACGCATTCAGGCGTGGAGAGCGCGACTGCGGCGCTCCTTGGTGCCGGCGCGCGCAAAGTCGTACCGCTTGCCGTCGCCGGCCCCTTCCACTCACCGCTCATGGCGCCCGCCGCCGACGCGTTCGGGATGCTTCTGACCGGTGTCGACTTCACCGACGCGGCCATCCCCGTGGTGCAGAACACCGTGCCCGAGCCGGCCACCGACGCCGAAACGCTCCGGGAGAGACTTGTCGCACAGATCGTCTCACCGGTGCGGTGGACCGAAACCCTCGGTTCCCTGAAGTCGATGGGTGTGGATCTTCTTGTCGAGACCGGCCCGGGTGCCGTCCTCACGGGTCTCGCGCGGCGCGTCGAGGGTATCGACGCCGTCTCTGCAGAGACGGCCGGCGTCGCTCACATCGTGGAGGTGACCGCGTGAGGCGTCTCGAACGACGCGTGGCACTCGTCACCGGCGGTTCGCGCGGCATCGGAGCGGCCATCGCCGTCCGACTCGCCGCCGAAGGCGCCGCCGTCGCCATCAACTACGCAGGCAACGAGGCTGCGGCGGCCGAGGTTGTGGACGCCATCGAGGCGTCCGGCGGCACCGCTGCATCGTTCCGCGCGGACGTCAGCGATCCTGCGGCCTGCGGTGTGCTCGTGGACGCCGTGCTCCAGCGCTTCGAGCGTTTGGACATCCTCATCAACAACGCCGGCATCACCCGTGATGGACTGCTCGTCCGAATGGCCGATGCCGACTGGGAAGCCGTCATCCACACGAACCTCTCCGGCGCTTTTTACATGACGCGGGCCGCCGGCAAGGTGATGATGAAGGCACGCTCGGGCTCGATCGTGAACGTATCCTCCGTCGTCGGGCTCGTGGGCAACGCCGGCCAGGTGAACTACGCGGCCGCCAAGGCCGGACTCATCGGGCTTACCAAGTCGGTCGCGCGCGAACTCGCCTCACGGGGAGTCCGTGCCAACGCCGTCGCTCCCGGTTTCATTTCTACCGACATGACGGATGCTCTGCCCGAGGCCGCACGTGAGGCAGCTCGCGGTGCTATCGCGCTCGGCAGGTTCGGAACGCCTGAGGACGTGGCAGCATGTGTGGCGTTCCTCGCGTCCGATGACGCATCGTATCTCACGGGTCAGACGATCGCCGTTGACGGCGGTATGACGTTCGTCTGAGCCGTGCGTTCTTACGCACTGACGGGGAAGGAGGTGGTACCTGTGGAGCACGATGAGATCTACGCCAAGGTGAAGGAGGTCATCGTCGACCAGCTTTCGGCCGACGAGGACGATGTGTCTCCCGAGGCGTCGTTCATCGACGACCTCGGAGCCGACTCTCTCGACATCGTCGAGCTCGTGATGGCGCTCGAGGACTCGTTCGGCATCTCCATCCCCGATGAGGAGGCCGAGTCGATCAAGACCGTGGGCGACGCTGTCGACTTCATCGCC
>JAFGAG010000046.1 GCA_016933785.1 Coriobacteriia bacterium
CCCGCGAGACCGAGACCCATGAGCGCGCTCAGTATGAGCGTGTTCACGGTGATCGTGCGTGCCTCGATGTTCTTGACCAGCTCAACCCGTTCGCCGCGCCAGATGTGTGCGTGGAGGTTGAAGTTCATGGTCCCCGCGATCATGAGGATGACTGTGACGCCCTCGTACCATGCACTGTGGTAGTAGAGCGAGTTCTGGGACTGAGGCCCAAAACCACCGGTGTCCCAGCAGGCCGCCGTGTTACAGAACGCGTGCAGCACACTCCGGCCAAAGCCCATGCCGAGCGAGAGGTTGATGACGGTGAGGGAGGCGATCCCGAGTCCGACGTAGACCGCGGTCACGAGCCAGATGAATCGAGCGGTGTGCAGGACGTTGGGCATGATGCGCTCATCGCGCCCCTCGGCGAGATAGAGCGACATCGCGCCACCGCCGCGCATGCCGATCGCCACGGAGAGCGCTGCGACGATGATCCCCTGACCGCCTATGAGGTGTGTGAAGTGGCGCCACACGTTATGCGCATTCGCGATGTGGTCCAGATCCTGAACGAGCACCAACCCGCTCGTGGTGAGGCCCGACATGGCCTCGAAACAGGCGTCGAGGTAGCTGCCGAAGTGTCCCGAGAACGCAAGGGGGACCGCCGCGGCCAGTGACGCCGCGAGCCATGCGAGTGCGGTGACCAGGAGCGCATCGCGCCGGTTGATCGCGGCGCCCTGTGGCGCCATCCGTACGAGGAGCGCACCCGCAAGCGCCGTGACCCCCGCACCGAGAATGTAGTCGAGTGCCGGATCCCACTCCCGGGAGATCAACGCCACCACGAGCGGAACGATCATCGCTGCGGCCAACGCGAGGACGAGCATCCCCGTGTAGTGGAGGATGGCCCTGACGTTATGCCTCTCAGGTGTCACCCACATGAGCTGATCAGGCCATTCCAGCGACGAGAAGCGCGATGAGGGATGCAGCGCCCATGAGCATCAGATACGCGGCGACCTCGACCAGCAGACCCAACGGCCACTGCCGGAAGGCACCGCCCGAACGAGTCTTCACCCCGCGTCGCCTCCTCATCGCACGTCACCGGCCAGATGCCGATGCTCTTGCATTGTGCCACATGCCTGACAGCGGGCAACCTCCAGCCACCGCCCGGCTCATGCTAGGCTGTACTCCCCACAGAGAAGGGACCGGCCATGGGACTCCTCTCCAAGAAGACACCGATCGCGACCGTTCGCGTGGCGTTCCTCGATGACGATCAAGCGCACATCGAGACCTGGGTCGAAGACGGCGACCGCGAAGCGCAGGCCTACCACATCCTGCTCTTCTTCCTGATGTATTACGCCCGCATGCTGTTCTTCCTGAGCTTCAGGGATACCGCCGAGGAGCTCATCGGGTGGATGGACGATGCGGTCCGCCTGATGGCCGAGACGCCGGATGAGGTTCCCGCGGGACTCGCCCGCGGCGTGCGGATAGCCAACGGTCGGACAGTCGAGCCCCGTACGGTCTGGTCGGGTACGCTCTTCACGCTCAAGCCTCATGAGTACAGTTGCAGCGATGAGAAGCCCGCGGACCCAGAGGATGCCGACGCGCAGCGTTCAGTGCTGGTGTTCTTGCAGCACCTTGCCGAGACACGGCCGGCGCTCGAGCGCGCCTATCTCGCGCTCGGGATCAGCGGTATGCATGAGTACTACCGCGATATCCAGCACTGGAACACCACCAAGGCGCTCCACCCCGCCCCGGCGTACGGGATCGACTATGCCCGGTCAGTGCTGGAGCGCGCCACGTAGGATCTAGCGCACCTCCGCGCTGGAGATCCTGTAACCCGCCTCGGTGGGGACCACGTAGTACCAGATGCTGTCGGTGGTCCCGTACCAGGTCTCGCTCGTCTGAACCCATGCCGTCCCGTCCGACTGCTCCTCGATCGAGACGATCTCGAACGCGGTGAACTGACCGTTGGAGTACGAGGCGCTTGCAGCGTCAAGGCTGAACGGCTCGATGGTCAGTGCATGGGCGTCGTCGGCACGGTCCTGCTGGATGGCGACCAGGAACTCGCTCACGACAGTCGCGGCCTCTTCGCCTGCGGTCATGGGAACGTCGCCGCCGAACTGAAGGTCCTCGATCCGCTCGACGATCCACGTGCCATCGCCCTGCTTGAACACGGTCAGCTCGGAGACCCATTCACTGTTGGGCGGCCCGGCCCAGTAGACTGCCGACCCAGAATCTTCCTTGTAGAGTTGCGACACCCAGTCGCCGACACCCTCTTCCTGGAGCGTCGCGGTGACGGCCTCGGCCGCCGAGGCGAATCCGGTAGGAGCCGCCGGCGTGTCGTCGGGTGCCACCTGCCCGTCCGCGGCCCCTTCATCGCCGGTGACGGGCACCTCGATGTCGGCGCCAATGTCCTGGACCGCGTCTTCAAGCGCGTTACGGGCGATCAGGATGCCGGCGATGGCAAGCCCACCAAGGACGAGCACGACGCCCGCGACTATGCCGATGATGAGTCCGGTCTTCTTCCTGGGCGCGGGTTGTGCGACACCCGGCTGCGCGTACGAAGGCTGCGGGGCGGGGGCCATCGGCTGCGGGGCGGTCTGCCCGGCCGTCTGCTGCCGATACTGCTCGTATGCGACCCGCTGCTGCTCGTACTCGGCCTGCTTGCGCTGGTACTCGGCCATCTGGCGCTCGTACTCGGCCTGCTCGGCGGAGGGCAGCGGCTGCGTCTGGGCCGCCTGCGGAGCCGGGGAAGCGACCGGGGCCACCGGAGCCGCGGGCACCGGAACCGCGGGGGGCTCGGGTGCGGCGGCCGGGATGGCCGCTCCGCACGAACCGCAGAACACGGCACCTTCGCGGACTTCGTTCTGGCAGTTGGGGCACTGCATGCCGGCCTCCCTCGCAGTCGACTCGTACGGTGACTGTATGACGAGGCCTGGGCGGTGTAAAGCGGGTCACGCGTGTGCTGGCGCGACCACTCGAGACCAGCCTGGCGGCGGCAGCGCCCTGCTGGCGCTAGGCGACCGCCGCGCTCAGATCGAGCCGCCCCTGCCCCGGAGGTTCCGCACCCGCGCTACGCCGGAGCGTCACGATCGCGATGTCGTCGGCAAGACGTCCGCCCGCGAAGCTGAACGCGGACATGAAGAGCGCCTCGGGCAGCCGCTCGGTGCTTTCTCTCGCATGCTCGTGCACCGTCTCGAGCAGCCGCGTGCTGCCGAACGGTTCGCCGGAGGGCGAGCGGGCTTCGAGCAGGCCATCGGTGTACAGGACGAGGAGGTCACCTGCGGCAAGCAGCGTCTGGTGGTTTTCGTAGCCACCGATCGGCGATGCGCCCAGAACGACACCGTCCTGTGGCAGCAGAACCGGCGCTTCCCCCGCTCGGTGAAGCACGGGCGGGGGGTGCCCGGCCACGCTGTACGACATGCGTCCGTCGACCGGATCGATCAGACCGAAGAACGCAGATACGAACTCGTGCGGCTCGGCTCCATGGACCACAAGGTCGTTCGCCCGGCTCATCACCGAGCGGGGGGACGGCAGATGCAGCGCTTCGGCCCGCATGGCGTTCTTGACGAGCGAGGTGAGACCGGCGGCCTCGTGACCGTGACCTGACACGTCGCCGATCAGGACGCCCAGGCTGCCATCGGGCAGCGGAACCACGTCGTAGAAGTCTCCGCCCACACCGCCCGACCCCGAGACCGCGTGGTACAGGTGTCCCATCTCGAAACCGGGGACCGACGCCGGCGCCGTGAAGTACGCTCCGCGCAACGAGCGGGTGAGCGCGCGCTCCGCCGCATACTGGCGAGCGTTCTCCAGCGCGAGCGACAGCGAGACCTCCATCTTGTGCAGCAGGTCCCTGTGTTCGTCGCGGAACGCGATATCCGCGTCCCAGCAGAAGCCCATGACTGCGGTCACCTCGCCACGGCACTTCACCGGAACGAGCGCGAATCCGCCGACGTCGTGCTTCAGCATCAGCTCGAACTCCTCGCGATGCGTCGCGTCGGACTGCGAGACGGCGACCGCACGTGCCGCACGAGCCGCGTAGGCCGGAAGCGAGAGATCGTCCTCGGCGAACCTCAAGCCGCGCATCTCCATGGGCCAGCCGTGTACCGCACGGAACACCCAGGCCTCGTCCTCGCGATCGGCAAGCCAGCCCCAATCGGCGCCGAGCGCCTCGGTCGCCTCCACGAGCACCCGCTGGAGGATCTCATCGGCATCAAGCGAGCTGAGCACCGTGAGATCGATGATCTCGTTCGCTTGCTGGAGTTCGCGCGACAGCCGCTCGCGCTCCACCCGCGCCCGCACCTCGGCCGAGACCTCGATACCGATGAACAGGACGTTGAAGGGATCCGTGAGTCGGCCGGGGACCGGCAGGTACGACAACTGCCAGTGGGTCACCTCACCCCACGACGAGCGGTACTCGTACTCCGGAACGGTGAGGGGGTGACCCGTGTACGCCACATCGATGAACCGGGATGCGGAGTGTGAGTCGGACAGGAAACCGCGCACCGGCATGCCGAGCAGATCCCAGCGTGGCCGGACATCGCCAAGGAGGTCGAGGAACGCCGGGTTGGTCCACGTGAACCGCATGTCGGCGCCCGACCACAGCGCGGCCGGAAACGCGGCTCCATCGAGCAGAGCGGCTATCCGGACGGGGTCGCCGAGAGCATGCGCAAGCACGCGCGCCTCGACCGCGTCAGCGTTCACGACCCTCACCCCCTCCGGATGCAGACGGATGGAATGGCCCGTGCCTTCCATGGTATGCCTATCGGCACGTACTCCGAACGGCAGGAGATGGCGGATGACGAGCGGTCGCACGTGACGGACGGCACGCTTCGGCGTGCAAGCGGTATGTAGGTGCGCCCGTCCGTTCTCGGCTACAATCGAGATCAGGGACATCATGCGGCGCCAGGCGGCGCAGAAGGGCGGCGGACCTCATGGCCAAGAAGGGCACCGGCGTCAAGCAGGCCGCCGAGGAGCTCGGCGTCTCTCCGAAGTGGATCCGGGAGCGTATCGCCGAGGGCGTCGTCGCACCCGAACGTGCCGGCACGAAGCGCAACAGCCGCTTCGTCTTGTCCGTAGCCGATCTGGAGGCACTGCGCTCCGCTCGCGATGCGGATCCTGCGGCAGGCGGCACAGCGGTTCTCGCACGCATCAACAGGCTCGAGTCCGACCGCACCAACCTGCTTGCGCAGGTGGCCTGGGCGCGCGCGATCGCTCAGGAGCAGCAGAAGGCGCTCGAGCGGGAGCAGCAGCGCTCCGACCAGCTCGCCGCGGAGCTGGAGGCACAACGCGCACGTATCGAGCGCCTGAAGGCGCTCTCGGTGCTCGACAGGGTCCTCGGGAGACACAAGGACGTGTAGCGCCGCCGACCGCTCAGGTTCCCCAGCCCTCGGCCCACGGCTCGTCTCCCACGCTCACGGGAGCTTCGATCGGCACCTCGTCACCGGGAACCGATCCGGCCGCTCCGAGGGTGGTGTTCCCCGCCCCGACTTCGCCCACGACCTCCCCTGCGTCGTCGGCCTCTTTTGCGGTATCGGAAGACAAGCGCCCGACGGCCCCACCCGCCTCCGCCTCCACAGGCCGTACGAGCGGCAGCAACAAAGCGGGCAGCAGGTGCTCCGCCGGATTCGCCGCCGCGTGCGCGGCGAAGCGGCCGAACTCGTCGTGGGCACGCGCCTCGAGCACCGCCACGACCTCAGCGATGTCCTCCACTGAGACCCCGGCGTCCGCAGCGGCCGCAACCCGGTCTCCATCGCGCAGCATATCGAGGAAGATGTGGGTGTCGTGCAGATCGCCGAGTACGTCCTGGGATGTCGTCAACGTGGTATGGAGCTCGTCGAACTCGTTGCCGTAGCACGGTGCGAACGCCTCGACCGCATAGCGCAGACGCTTGTAGTCGATGCGCAGCGCATGCTGTCCGGCGATGTTCCGCTCATCGAGCGCCGCGGGCTGCGCACCGAAGACGACCGCGGCGCGCTCAGCGACCGCCGCGTGTGCAAACGACGCCAACGGCCGGTCGGCATCCACCGTGCCCTCGATCGAATGGGCCACTGCTATGAACGAAGCGCGGCTCTCGGCGAGGTCGAGCGTTTCGAGCTCACGATCCAGCGCGGCAAGCTCGTACTCCCGCTGCCCCATGCGATACCCCACCATGAACGCGACGCATCGCTGACCACCAGTGCCAAGTCCCGCACCGAGCCGGGAGAATGCGTCGATGAACACATCGGAGTCCCGCACCGGCCCGAGCGCTCGCGTCACGCGGCGTGCCCGGCGGTACCAGCGGCGGAAATCGCGATGCGGATACAGCGGCGCGAGCAGACGCATGACCTCCCGCAGGCGCCGCGAGGCGACGCGCATGTCGTGCACGGCGTCCATGTCGGCACCGCCGCGCGCAGCGTCCTCGAGCGCGAACAGCGGCTCAGCTTTCGCCAGCAGCATGCGCGGTGCGGCCTCACCGAGCGGCGTTCGGGCGTTCACACCGGGAATAGCGAACCTCTTGTCCACGCGCGCTCCTGTCCGGTACATCACGTCGAACGAGGGTGCACAGCCGAGCAACACGGCAGCAGACCTACCCGATGATAGCGCAGGGTGAGGCCCGGCTGCTGCGACGGTCGAGTAGAACGGAAGCGCGATCGGAGAGCCCGGACACGAAAGGGCCCCGGCACGCTGCCGGGGCCCTTCACCCACCCGCCGGTCGCTACACGGCCGGACGCCGGTGTTACTCGGCTCCGCCCTCCGGCGCACCCTCGAGCTTCGGCGCACCTGCGCCACCGATCTCGATCTTGGTCGTCTTGGGCCGCGCCGCCTCGAGCGCCTTGGGCACATGCACCACGAGGATGCCGTCCTTGTACTCTGCGCTGATGGACGCCGGGTCGACGCCCTCCGGGATGGTGAGCGAACGCTCGAAGCTGCCGTAGCAGCTCTCGCACACGAGCCAGTCCTCACCCTCCTGCTTGTCCTCCAACTTCCGCTCGCCGCGGATCGTGAGCACACCGTCCGTGACCTCCACGTCCACGTCGGCCGGGTCGATCCCCGGCAGCTCGGCACGGACCACGATGTCATCATCCTTGCGCTTCACGTCCACCTTGGGCATCCACGCGACCGACTCTCCGCTCACCTCTGCCGAACCGAGGCGGGAGAAGATGCGGTCCATGTCGCGCTGCATGCGCAGCACTTCACCGAACGGATCCCACCGTACGATCGCCATGATGATCACCTCCACTGTCGTCAACGCGCACCCGCCGTCATGGCATCCCGGCGGGCGGCACCTCTTCCCTACTGAGCGTGCGCCACGCCCCGCACGCCGAGTTCGTCGCCGATCACATCGATCGTGACCGTGTCGCCGTCGCCCACGCGGCCTTCGATGAGCTCGCGCGCGACGCGGTCGACCACCTCCCGCTGGATGAGCCGCTTGAGCGGACGGGCGCCGAAGACCGGGTCGAATCCGTCGAGCGCGAGACGCTCGGCAGCAGCCGGCGTGACCTCGAGTGAGATCTTGCGATCGGCGAGCCGCTCGCGCACCAGCGCCAGCTGCAGCTCGACGATCTTGGCCAGCTGCTCCATCGAAAGCGAGTGGAACACCACTACGTCGTCCACGCGGTTCAGGAACTCCGGCCGGAACGTGGCCCGGAGCGCCTCGTCGAGCATCACGCGCATCGCAGCCTCGTCGCCGCTCTTGGAGAACTCGCTGATGTACTGGCTGCCCACGTTGCTCGTCATGACCACGATCGCGTTCTTGAAGCTCACCACGCGGCCCTGGCCGTCGGTGAGGCGCCCGTCGTCGAGTACCTGGAGCAGCACGTTGAACACGTCCGGGTGCGCCTTCTCGATCTCGTCGAGCAGGATCACCGAGTACGGCCGCCTGCGCACCGCCTCGGTCAGCTGGCCGCCTTCCTCGTAGCCGACGTAGCCGGGAGGCGCGCCGATGAGCCGCTGCACACTGAACTTCTCCATGTACTCGGACATGTCGATGCGCACCATCGCGCGCTCGTCGTCGAACATGAACGCTGCGAGCGTCTTGGCGAGCTCGGTCTTGCCCACACCTGTCGGGCCGAGGAACAGGAAGCTGCCGATGGGTCGGTCGGGGTCCGAGAGGCCCGCGCGCGAGCGCCGGATGGCGCCTGCCACCGCCGAGACCGCCTCGTTCTGGCCGACGACGCGCTCGTGCAGATGCTCCTCGAGCGTGGCGAGCTTGGCCATCTCGCCCTGCATGAGCCGCGCGACCGGGATGCCGGTCCACGCGCCCACCACCTCGGCGATCTCGGCTTCGGTGACCTCCTCGCGGAGCATGCCAGCGCCGGCCTGCAGCTCCTTGAGCTTCGTGTCCGCATCCGCCAACTCGGCTTCGAGCTGCGGGATACGCCCGTAACGGAGCTCCGCCGCACGCTGCAGGTCGCCTTCGCGCTCCGCCCGCTCGCCGTCGAGACGGGCCTCGTCGAGCTCGGCCTTGAGACGCTGAACGTCGGTGATGATGGTCTTCTCGCTCTCCCACCGGGCCTTCAGACCCGACATCTCCTCGGTGACCTCGGCCATCTCGCCGCGCAGTGCCTCGAGCCGCTCGGCCGAGACGGCATCCTTCTCCTTCTGGAGTGCCTGCTCTTCGATCTGCAGCTGCCGGAGCTGGCGGTCGAGCCGGTCGATCTCCTCGGGCATCGAGTCGATCTCGATGCGCAACCGCGAAGCCGCCTCGTCGATGAGGTCGATCGCCTTGTCGGGTAGGAAGCGGTCGGCGATGTAGCGGTCCGAGAGCGTGGCCGCCGCCACGATCGCACCGTCGGCGATGCGCACGCCGTGATGCACCTCGTAGCGTTCTTTCAGGCCGCGCAGGATCGCGATCGTGTCCTCCACGCTCGGCTCGCCCACGAACACCGGCTGGAAGCGCCGTTCGAGCGCCGCGTCCTTCTCGATGTGCTCGCGGTACTCGTCAAGCGTCGTGGCGCCGATGGCGTGAAGCTCACCTCGCGCGAGTGCGGGCTTGAGCATGTTGGATGCGTCCATCGAGCCCTCTGCGGCGCCTGCACCCACCAGAGTGTGGAGCTCGTCGATGAACAGGATCAGCCGACCCTCGGCCTGTTCGATCTCACGGAGCACTGCCTTGAGGCGATCCTCGAACTCGCCGCGATACTTCGCGCCGGCCACCATCGCGCCGAGGTCGAGCGATACCACGTCCTTGTCACGGAGCGTGGAGGGCACGTCACCGGCCACGATACGCTGCGCGAGGCCCTCGACGATGGCGGTCTTGCCGGTACCCGGCTCGCCGATGAGCACCGGGTTGTTCTTGGTGCGGCGCGAGAGCACCTGGATCACGCGGCGGATCTCCTCGACGCGGCCGATGACCGGGTCGAGCTTGCCGTCACGTGCTGCCTGCGTGAGGTTGCGGCTGAACCGCTCGAGTGCCTGGAACTGCGCCTCGGGGTTCTGGTCGGTCACGCGGGCACCCGCGCGAAGATCCTCGAGCGCCTCGAGAAGCCGCTTGGCGGTCACACCCGCACGCTCGAGGATCCGCCCGGCCTCACCCTTGTCGTCGGCGATCGCCACGAGCAGATGCTCGGTGGAGACATATGCGTCCTTGAGTCTCTCGGCATGCTTGAAGGCGTCGCCGAGCACGGTGTTGATGCGCGGACCGATGCCGGCGGGTCCCTGCACGCCGCCCCCGGTCACCTTCGGCATCGAGGAGATCGCCGAGGTCAGCTCGGCTTCGATGTGGTCAGGGTCCGCGCCTACCTTCTGGACGATAGGCCGCACGATACCTTCCGCAGCATCGAGCAACGCTTTGAGGAGATGCTCGGGCTCGATCACCTGCGAGGAGGCGTCATCGGCGATGCCCTGCGCCGCCTGCAGCGCCTCCTGTGCTTTCACTGTCAACTTGTCCAAACGCATGACACTCAACTCCTACGGTCCTCGCCGCCCTGATCGGGCGATCGTGAGCCTGTCGTCTACCCGGCCCACGGAACGCGTAGCCACACGGGCTACCGCGAAACCGTTCAAGCCGGTGCTGTTCTCTTCTTGAAAAGGCGTGACCACACCCAGGCGACCGCCTGTCAGCCCGGGCCGCCGAGGACCTCGCCCGATCGCACACCCTCAAGCCACTTCACGACCGGGTTGCGCCGGTCTCCACGTACCTGTCCTTCGGTGCCCATCAGGGCTCCCTTCGCACGATGCCGCCGCGCGGCACGTGGACGATGTCCGCCCGCATCGACCTGCGGAACTCATTGATCTCGTCCGCAAGCGTGCGTTCAGCCTTGGACGCCATCGCCTGCGCCTCCGTAAGCTGTGCCTCGAGTCTCTCCTTCTCGATCTCCAGCTCGATGATCCGCATCACGCCGGCGAGGTTGATGCCCTCTTCCTGGGTGAGCCGCTGGATGAGCCGGAGCCGCTCGATGTCGGCCTCCGAGTACATCCGCGTCCCGCCCGGCGACCGACTCGGCTGCACGAGCTGCTTGCGCTCGTAGATGCGCAGTGTCTGTGGATGCACACCGGCGAGTTCGGCTGCCACGCTGATCATGTACACGGGACGGTCCTTGCCGCTTCCCTGCTGTCGTCTCACCATGTGGCCATGCCTCCTTCGCTACGCGATGTGTGCGCGCACGTCGTCTGAGCGCAGCGACTCGAACTCCCGCAGAAGGTCCTTCTGCTCGGATGTCAGCTTCTGCGGCACGGCGATCTTCACGCGCACCTTGAGGTCGCCCGATCCACGCCCCTTCAGCTTGGGCGCACCCTTGCCAGGCACGCGAAGCACCTTCCCGTCGGCAGTACCGGGAGCCACCTTCAGCTTCACCTTGCCGCCATCCGGTGTCGGCACCATGACCTCGGTTCCGAGCGCCGCCTCGGTGATCGTCACCGGCAGCTCGAGAACCACGTCCGCGCCGTCTCGTGAGAAGTACGGGTGCGGCTTGATCGTCGTCGTCACGTACAGGTCTCCGGCCGGGGCGCCACCGGTTCCGGGCTCACCCTTACCCGCGAACCGCAGCTTGCCTCCGTCGGTCACCCCGGGCGGGATGTTCACCGTGAGCGGCTTGACCCGGAGCACCTTTCCCTTGCCCTTGCACGTCGTGCAGGGATGCTCGATGATCCTGCCGGTGCCCGCGCACCGCTGGCAGGGCCGCGAGAAGCCGAACACACCCTGGCCCTGGGTCACGTGTCCGCTCCCCGAACACGTGGGACATGTCGTCGCACTCGTGCCCGGTTTTGCGCCCGTGCCCGAGCACGTGCTGCACTGCTCGGTGCGCTTCACATCCACCTTGGTCGAGGTGCCCGAGAGCGCCTCATCGAACGTGAGCGTGAGGTCGTACTGCAGATCCGCGCCACGATGGGCCCTGCTGCGCTTGCCACTGGCACCCCCGGCGAAGAGGTTCTCGAAGATGCCGCCGAGGTCACCCATATCGACCGTGGAGTAGCCCCCGGCACCGCCGGGGAACCCGCCGCCCGGCCACCCTGCGCCGGGACCGCCCGCACCTCCGGGAGGCATGTTGCCGCCGAAGTAGCGACCATAGGTGTCGTACTGCTTCCGCTTCTCCTCGTCGGAGAGCACCTCGTACGCCTCGTTGATCTCCTTGAACTTCTCCTCGGAGCCGCCTGCGTCCGGGTGGTGCTTGCGCGCCTGCTTGCGGAACGCCTTCTTCACCTCATCGGCAGTCGCCGTCTTGGAGACGCCGAGTATGTCGTAGTAGTCCTTGTCGGCCATCGGTGGCTCCTTAGGACTCCGGCCCTCCGGCGCTTACCACGACCGCAGCCGGTCTGAGTACGCGGCCGTGCATCCGGTAGCCACACTGGTACATGTCCACACACGTGCCTTCGGGCACGTCGTCGCGCTGGGCCTGCCCCACCGCCTGATGCTCCGTGGGGTCGAACGGTTGACCTGTGGGGTCGATGCGTTCGACACCCTCCTTCGCGAAGACATCGAGGATCTGCTGCCGCACCATCTGCACGCCAGCGACGAACTCCGACGACTCGCCACTCTCCCCGGCGTGCGCAAGCGCGCGCTCAAGGTTGTCGAGGGCCGGTAGGACCTCGGTGATGATGCGCTGCCCGGCTCGCCTGAGCGCGTCCTCCTGCTCACGCGCCACACGCTTGCGGTAGTTGTCGAACTCCGCCTGCAGCCGCTGAGCGGTCTCCAGATGGCGTCCGGCCTCCTCCCGCGCGGCCTCGAGCTCATGCTCGATCTGATCGCCCCGAAACTCGAACTCAGCGCCCAGGTCCTGCTCCAGCTCGGGATCGGTGAAGCCGCCCTCTGCGGAGGAGACCCCGAAGGGAACCTCCGCAGGGCGGTCTTCCCGAGGACCGAGACCGGAGGGGTCTACTCCGCCGGGGGCTCGATGCTTCCGGTCCATGGCTACTCGTCTCCGTCGACGACTTCGTAGTCGGCCACTTCCTCATCGCCCTCTGGAGCCGCGCCACCCTCGGGGGCCTGCTCCTCCTGGACCTGCTGGTACACGATCTCGGCGAGCTTGTAGCTCTTCTCCTGCAGGACCGTGGTTGCGGACTTGATCGCGTCGACGTCGTCACCCTCGAGGGCTTTCTTGACGTCCGCGATAGCGGCCTCGACGTCGCTCTTCGTATCCTCGGGAACCTTGTCGCCGAGGTCGACGAGCGTCTTCTCCGTGCCGTACACGAGGCTGTCGGCGGTGTTGCGCACCTCGGCCTCCTCCTTCTTCTTCTTGTCCTCGTCGGCGTGGCTCTCAGCGTCAGTCACCATGCGCTCGACTTCCTCGTCCGAGAGAGCCGTCGTGCCCGTGATGGTGATCTTCTGCTCCTGGCCGGTCCCGCGATCCTTGGCCGAGACGTTCACGATGCCGTTGGCGTCGATGTCGAACGTGACCTCGACCTGCGGCACGCCACGCGGCGCGGGCGGGATGTTCATGAGGTGGAACTTGCCGAGCGTCTTGTTGTACGCCGCCATCTCACGCTCGCCCTGCAGGACGTGGATCTCCACCGAGGTCTGGCCATCGGCCGCCGTCGTGAAGGTCTCGCTCTTGCGCGTCGGGATGGTGGTGTTGCGCTCGATGAGCTTGGTCATCACGCCACCGAGGGTCTCCACGCCCAGCGAAAGCGGGGTGACGTCCAGCAACAGGATGTCCTTGACATCGCCGCCGAGCACACCGCCCTGGATGGCCGCACCGACGGCGACGACCTCGTCCGGATTGACGCCCTTGTGCGGGTCCTTGCCGGTGAGCTCCTTCACGAGCTCCTGCACGGCCGGCATACGGGTAGAGCCGCCGACGAGGATCGCGTGGTCGAGGTCGCCGGCCTTGATGCCGCCGTCCTTGAGCGCGGTCAGCACCGGCTTGCGGCACCGCTCGAGCAGGTCGTTCGTGATCTTCTGGAACTCGGCGCGCGTCAGCGTGTAGTCCAGGTGCTTCGGACCACCTGCATCAGCCGTGATGAACGGCAGGTTGATCTGCGCGGTCTGCGTGGTGGACAGCTCCATCTTGGCCTTCTCCGCCTCGGCGCGCAGGCGCTGGAGCGCCATCTTGTCCGCGCGGAGATCGATGCCGTGGTCACCCAGGAACTTCTCGGCGAGCCAGTCGATGATGCGCTGGTCCCAGTCGTCGCCACCGAGATGGTTGTCGCCTGAGGTGGACTTCACCTCGAATACGCCATCGCCGATCTCGAGCACGGACACGTCGAACGTGCCGCCGCCGAGGTCGAAGACGAGGATGGTCTGGTCGTGTGCGCCTTTGTCGAGGCCGTAGGCGAGCGCCGCGGCCGTCGGCTCGTTGATGATGCGCTTGACCTCGAGGCCCGCGATCTTGCCCGCATCCTTGGTGGCCTGGCGCTGCATGTCGTTGAAGTACGCCGGGACGGTGATGACCGCCTCGGTGACCGGCTGGCCGAGATACGCTTCGGCGTCGGCCTTGAGCTTCTGAAGCACCATGGCCGAGATCTCCTCGGGTGTGTAGTGCTTGCCCTCGATGTCGACGACCGTGCGACCGTCCTTGCCCTTCTCGGCGTTGTACGCGATGGTACCGCGCTCCGAGGAGGTCTCCTCGTACTTGCGGCCGATGAAACGCTTGATTGACGTGATGGTGTTCTCGGGATTGGTGACAGCCTGGTTCTTGGCCGCCTTGCCGACGATGCGCTCGCCGTCCTTGCGGAACGCGACGACCGACGGCGTGGTGCGGTCGCCCTCGGCGTTCACGATGATCGTGGGCTCCCCGCCCTCGAGGACTGCGACCGCGGAGTTGGTGGTACCGAGGTCGATACCGATGATCTTGCCCATGGATGGTGCTCCTTTCAGATCCTCCCCGGTGATGCCGGAGCGGCTTGTTCACGGAGGTGCTACGAACGGACATCTCCCGAGCCATGCAGCCGGGGCCCGGGTTCCGCGCCGTTCCGTGCACGGTGGGTCGTAGTTACGCTTGCACAGTATGAAATCTAAGCGTTGCATTGTCAAGTTATCTGAAAGCGTCCATGAGAGGCAGACTGAGTGTCGCCACATCCTTTACATACGTGCTGAGGCTTCGGTATCATCCGGCGGCGACATACCGGCTGCCGCCTCCGTGCGGCGCTCGAACCGAAGGAGATCAGCTATGCCCCGACCGATCATCGATGAGGACGAGTGCTCCGGCTGCGGCATCTGCGTCGATGCGTGCCCCGAGAGCGTTCTCGAACTCGTTGACGACGTGGCCCAGCCCGTCAACGAGGATGACTGCACCGCGTGCGGCACCTGCATGGAAGAGTGTCCGATGGGTGCGATAACGGAGATCGAAGAGGACTAGCGGGCAGGTGTTGGATCGTGTGAGCAGCGGGCGCCTACGGGCGCCCGCTGTCGTTCACGAGGGATCTGCTGCGACCGAGAGGGCCTTCAGCTGCCCCCAGACGCGCCGCTTGAGGTCCTCGTCGGCAAGCGATGCCTCGAGACCCTCGACCGAAACCACGGTGCGCCCCCGCCACGTGCGGGGAACGCCCGGCGCGAGTGGATCGATGCCCACGGCCTCAGCAAGGTCGGCGGCCGCCAGCGGATCGAGCGCGAGCACGAAGCGGGGGTCGACCGCCTCCACGAGCATGCGGATGCGAGTGGCGCGCTCATCGGCACCGACGCCCGGGATCCGCGTGCAGAGCGCGAACCGCTCGGCGGGCAGACCGAGCGCGTCGAGCGCTTTGTCGGCCGCTTCGCCGTCTGGCCCGGCGAGCGCGTACCCGCGGTCGAGGTCGGCCGGTCCCGGTTCGCCCTTGACCAGCAACACCTGGGCGAGCTCGTCGCCGTGTGTGAGGACAGAGGGCGCTCCCTCGCCGACCTGCTCGGCCGCGGCGATCTCGGACCTGGCCTTCTCGCGGAACATGCGGTCGAGCCGTGCGCTCCTGGCTGTGGTCTCCTGCTCCCGGCTCATCGCTGTCGGGCGAACCAGGATCCGGTTGCATCAAGCCCATCCTGCAGTTCCACAGCGGCCTTCCAGCCGAAGGTGGACGCCGCCTTGCCGGGCGACAACACGCTCGCCTCGACGTCGCCATCGCGTGCGTCGGCCCGCTCGATCGTCCCGGGATACCGCAATGCCACCCGCAGCCCCTCGGCGAGCATGTTCACTGAAGTCGCGATCCCGGTGGAGATGTTGTACGCCGGTCCTGTTGGGCCCGGGCCGGCAAGCGCGCCCTCGTGAGATGCAGCCGCTGCGATAGCGCTCACGATGTCGGCGACGTAGATGAAGTCGCGCGTCTGCGTGCCCGAGCCGAAGATCACCGGACTGATGCCCGCGGTCATGCGCGATGCGAACTCCGCGACCACTCCGCCCTCGCCCTCGGCGCGCTGGCGCGGTCCGTAGACGTTGGCGAAGCGCAGCGCTGCGAAATCCACACCCGCCGGACGGAGCACCTCGGCAAGGACCGACTCCGCTGCGAGCTTGGACGCACCGTACGGGACTGCCGGAGCCACGGGTGAGTCCTCGGTGAGCGGCAGTTCCTGCGGCTCGCCGTACACGGCCGCCGAGGACGCGAAGAGCACGCGCTGCGCTCCGGCTGCCACGGCCGCCTCGGCCACCAGGCGCGTACCCTCGACGTTCACCTCGCGGTCGAACTCGGGGTCCTCGATCGAGGCGGCCACGCTCACCTGCGCGGCGAGATGGACGACGATGTCGGGAGACGCGGCGATGATCGCCTCGGCGGTCCGCGGGTCCCGTACATCCAGGCGCCTGAACCCGGTCGCTGGATGTACGTTATCCATCGAACCGGTGGACAGATCGTCGATGACGGTGATCTCCCAACCTCCGCCGAGCAATGCATACACGAGGTTTCCCCCGATGAACCCCGCCCCACCGGTCACTACGACCCTCATCCTGTCTCCTTATCTGCTGCTCTCTGTCACGCGCTGCACTTCGATCAACTCCGCCTGAACCGCAAGCCGATACCGCGCACTGTACGGCGGATGACAGGCAGTGAGCGTGAGTGACGGATGTTCTGTCGGCTCGACGACCTCCGTCTGATGCGGTAGGACCACGAGAGCGGTGGTCACCTCGTAGCGGTACCGCCGGTACGGAGAGTACACGTCGATCGTATCACCAGGTTCAAGCTCGCCGATCCTGGCGAACGGCGCCCCATATGTGGTCCGATGCCCCGAGATGCCGCACGTCCCGGTCGGCCCGGGCAGATCGGTCCAGTCGATCCAACCCGGCCCGCGCCGCAGGTCGGCGGTGGAGACACCGTTCACCACGAGCGCATCGAGCTCGATTGACGGGATCACGATTCGCGCGAAGACCGCACCTTGATCGAGCGCGCGCCAGTACGGTTCATCCTCGATATCCCAATCCGTGAAGTCGAGCGCCGAGCCCGCATCCTCGAGCAACACATCGGGGGCCTCGCTCGTGTAGGCCCGCACCGTCTCCACTTCGTCCTGCAATTCACTCTGAGCGCGTGCACCCAGAAGCGTCGTCAACCCGTAGTAGGAGACGAGGCCGAGCGCGAGGCCGAGCAACACATTGCTCGCGGCCCGTAGCCATAGCTGTCGCCTGCTCACCTCGCCCCACCTCCACTCGCGCGAACTGTGAGGAATCTCACAGAACACGTGTGACGGATTGCACAAACGGTATCAAGAACACCGGACACGGTGCCGATACGTTCAGTGTAAGGCACCATTGAAAAGCGAACATCGGATCGCTCCCGATAAAGGCACGGTCGGCCAAAAGGCCGGCTTCGCAAAGTCACGGGTCTAAAGGAAGCCTCGCTTCCCATGATGGCCGGACTGCCGAAGGTACGAGCCGCGTTTTCGGCCCGACACCTCAGAGCCTGGGGAGGAGTCGGGCCGATGTGCGCGCAGGCTCGACCAAGGGGCGATTCGAAATGACGACGAAGACTCGGAGCACGCGGCACGTGGCGGCAGGCATCGCCGCCGCCATGGCGCTCACGCTCACCGCCGGATTCGCGCCGGTGCAGGCCGCAGATGCGGCTCAGCTCACTGGCACCTTCCGGAGCAGGATCACCGCGGCATCGAACACGGCTACAGTGCTCACCAGCACCGACGCCTCGCTGGCCAAGACGATCCGGACAGCGACCCGCACGACCACGACGGTCCGCAAGGCCAGCGCCCCGGTGGCCTCCACAACCCGCCGGACCGCCACCACGGCCAGTCCCACCTCCGCGACCTCGAGCAGCACAGCCGCGGCACCAGTGGACGAGACCGCCCAGGCGCGGTCCATCCTCGCCGGGTACATCGCCCGGTATCCCGCCCTGGCAGGCACCACCGTCTCGTTCGGTGATGCACAGGGCTACCAGGCCATCTGCTACTACAAGTCGGGCCGGATCGTCATCAGCCCTACGCATACCGCAAGCCTCGATCGCATCATCGGCCACGAGATCTGGCACGTCATCGACTGGCGTGACAACGGTGTGATCGACTGGGGCGAGAACGTACCGCCGCGCTAAGACCTCGTAGCACCTGACGATCAGAAGAGGCCCCGGCTCCCTCCCCGGGGCCTCTTCCTATGCGGGCCGAAAGAGGAGGTGCGCCCCGCTGATGCGGGACGCACCTCCGTGCAGCCGACGTGCCCCTGGATACCATCACATCAGACTATGGTATCGCCCGTCACGCTGCAGACCGGTTTTGGAGCCGAAGTGCCGCGCCGGCTGTCGCAGCTGCGGCAGCAAGCCCGATGAGCAACAGGTACTCGCCACCGGTGAACGGCAGGAACGGCTCGTCCTCGCCGACGACCTTGACGACCGTGCGTGCATCGTCAGTGTTGTTCGACGGGTCGCTGTCATCAGGGTGCTCGATCACGACGGTGTTATCGATGTTCGTGGTGCCCACGGGCATCGTGCCGTTGACGCGTGCCGTGTAGGTGATCGTCTGCTTGCCGTCTTCCATGGCGAGCGGGCCGCTCATGTTCCACACGATCTTGCCGCCTGAGACCGTACCACCCGCCGCATCGACGATGGTGATGTACCGCTCGTCGAAGTCATCGGTGATGGTGAAGTCGTATGCGATCACTTCATCGGTGTTCCAGTAGGTCAGCGTGTAGGTCACAAGCTCACCCGGCTTCGCGCTCGCCTTGTCGACCGCCTTGGTGATCGCCAGGTCGAGCTCCGTGAAGGGCAGGAACTCCTCCATGTTGCCGAACCACAGCTCCGCGGTCTGGCCGTCGACGACGGT
The DNA here is from genome assembly GCA_016933785.1 of Coriobacteriia bacterium. GTDB lineage: Bacteria > Actinomycetota > Coriobacteriia > Anaerosomatales > Anaerosomataceae > Anaerosoma. Next base: position 18,548 of record JAFGAG010000046.1, read on the forward strand.
CACGTCCTGCGCGAGCGGCGTGATGTTGGTCCAGCCTTCCTGGAGCGTCTCGGTCACGGTGTAGTCGCCGGGGGTCAGGCCGCTGAAGAGCAGCTCGCCGTCGGCATCGGTAAGGCCGTCGTCGACCTCACCGGACTCATCGCTGAGCGTGAACTCCCAGTCCTCGAGCATCGGCTCGCCCTCGTCATAGACGCCGTCACCGTCGATGTCGTTGAACTTGTAGATCTTGAGGTCGCCTTCGGGATCGTCCGGAGGGATCTCGACGTTGCCGAACCACAGCTCCGCGGTCTGGCCGTCGACGACCGTCACGTCCTGCGCGAGGTCCGTGGTATTGGTCCAGCCTTCCTTGAGGGTCTCGGTCGCGGTATAGTCGCCGGGGGTCAGGCCGCTGAAGAGCAGCTCGCCGTCCTCGTCGGTGGAACCGCTGCCGATGAGCTGGATCGCCTCGGTCACCAGGACCGGCGGCGTGGACTGCGTGAGTGTGAACTCCCAGTCCTCGAGCATCGGCTCGCCCTCGTCATAGAGACCATCCTTGTCAAGGTCGTGGAACTTGTAGATCTTGAGGTCGCCCTCGGGATCGTCGGGGATGACCATGTTGCCGAACCACAGCTCCGCGGTCTGGCCGTCGACGACGGTCGCGTCCTGTGCGAGGTCCGTGGTGTTGGTCCAGCCCTCCTCGAGCGTCTCGGTCACGGTGTAGTCACCGGGAGTGAGGCCGCTAAAGAGCAGCTCGCCGTTCACATCAGTCGTGCCGGATGCCCCAACAGAACCGGAGACATAGAACTCCCAGCCCTCCAGCATCGGCTCGCCGGGGTCTAGCACGCCATTCCCGTCAAGGTCGTGGAACTTGTAGACCTTGAGGTCGCCTTCAGGATCGTCCGGAGGGACGATGATGTTGCCGAACTGCTTTTCCGAGTTCTGCTGCGCGGTGTGATAGAAGACCATGACACCGAGCGGATCGCCGTTCGTAGGCGTCTCGCCCGCGACGATCTGCGCATCGCTCAGAAGTTCGGTGATGCGGTACCAGCCCATCGGCTGCATACCGAAGTCCGCCTGACCATTGGGATCGACGGTCGTCAACTCGGCCACCTGCTCCCACGGCCCGGTCTCGGACTCGCCACGCTCCAGACGGAACGCGAATCCGGCAAGCCAATCCTCGCCGCCATCGTGCTCGCCGTCAGAGTCGAGATCACGGAACTTGCGCACGATCACGTGCGACTGAGGATCGTCAGGAATCTCGCCGAAGTAGAAGTCGATGTGGCTCAGATCCGCGTAGTCTCCGCTCGAGTTCACCGGAGCGTGCAGGTACGTATCCGCATAGACAGCGGGATCGTAGTCATAGATGTTGGCGTCGTTGCCACCCTTGGCGACGACGCGCGTGACCGGTACGTCACTGGTGAAGCTGAACACTTCGCCGTCATCCGTTGATGTAACGACGATCGTGATGGACATCCCGGGATGACCCGGAATGTCGTACGTTCCCGAATTGGGCGGGTCCAACCGCAGACCGCCTTCGGTCAGCCCGGGGTTGCCTGCCACGAGGGTAGGCACGATCCCAAGCCCACTCGGATCGCTGCTGAGCGCTAGCGGGCTCACAACGACAGGTGGAGCAGCGACCGTAGCGGTCTTCATGATCTCTACCGAGGGCTCCGGCTCGATGACCGGCTCCGGTTCGGCGTCGACAGCTGGCTCCGGCTCGATGACCGGCTCCGGCTCGATGACCGGCTCCGGCTCTACCACTGCCACCTCTTCGATCGGTACAACGAGCTCTTCGGGCGGCACACCTACCGCTTCGCCCTCAGAGCCATACACCGCCAGGCCCGGACCTATGACAGCGACGGCAAGCACCAATGCCAGATACGCTGAGAAGATCCGTGCCGACGGCGTTCCGCTCTTGGTTCGCCTCCAAATATGGGTCGCCATCGGTAACACCTCCTTGCTTTCCCCCACCCCGACTCCGGGGCGCCTTGCCTCGCCATGCCCACTCAAAGACAGAGACCGGCCCTCTTAGAGGGCCGGTCTCACCATTCGCTCGCATCGGACTGCGGTGACCGATTATTCGTCCGATGTGTCTCTGACTCCCAGGGAAGAGTGCTTGTGAAGTTTCAACGTGCGTGGTTCCGTCTTCTAGGGTTCATGTTCCCTCATTGTCTGGCCTGTAATCTCCATCACACTACGTATAGCCCAACGGTCGCTATTCAGTGACGAACGGCCGTTCTGGGACGCAGGAATCTGCTGAGCGCGCGTGTATGTGGGCACGTGATGGGACAAACGGCCGGATCCAGGGCGCTGTGATCAGGCGAACGCCCGCTGGAGAACCTCGTCCATCGTGGCGACGGGCACGATCTCCATCTCGGTCCGTACGTGCTCGGGTACCAACTCGAGATCGCGCGCGTTCTCCTTGGGGATCAGCACCGTCTTGATGCCCGCCCGATGCGCCGCAAGGAGCTTCTCCTTGAGTCCGCCGATGGGTAGGATGCGGCCACGGAGCGTGATCTCACCGGTCATGGCCACCTTGCGGCGGACAGGAACGCCCTTGAGGACCGACGCGAGTGCGGTGGCCATCGTTATGCCCGCCGAGGGTCCGTCCTTGGGTATGGCCGCGGCCGGCACGTGGATATGCAGATCGAGCGTTTCGGCGAAGTCGGGATCGATGCCGAGCGTTGCGGCGTTCGCCCGTATCCAGCTCACCGCTGCCTGAGCCGACTCGCGCATCACGTCACCGAGCTGACCGGTGAGTGTGAGCCCGCCCTTGCCCTTCATCGTCGTCGCCTCGATGAAGATGACATCACCGCCGACCTCGGTCCACACGAGGCCGGTCGCCACGCCGACTTCGTCCTTCTTCTCCGCAAGGCCGAAGGTGAACTTCTCCGGGCCGAGGTACTCGTGGACGGCCTTGCCGGACACGCTCGTCTTGCCCGTCGCGCCCTCGACGACCTTACGCGCCACCTGACGGCATATGGTCGCGATCTGTCGCTCCAGATTGCGCACGCCCGCCTCTCGTGTGTAGCGCCGGATGATCTCGCGCAGCGCCGCATCGGTGATCGAGAGCGTCTTGGTGGTCAGGCCGTGCTCCTTGAGTTGCTTGGGAACGAGATACTTGCGGGCGATATGAAGCTTCTCGTCTTCGGTGTAGCCAGGGAAGTGGATGACCTCCATGCGATCACGAAGTGCTGGCGGGATCGGGTCGAGAAGGTTGGCCGTCGTGATGAACATGACGTCCGAGAGGTCGAACGGCACCTCCAGATAGTGGTCCTGGAAGGAGTTGTTCTGCTCGGGATCCAGCACCTCGAGAAGCGCTGATGTAGGGTCGCCGCGGAAGTCCATGCCGACCTTGTCGATCTCGTCCATCATGAACACGGGGTTGTTGGTCCCCGCCTGACTGATGGACTGCACGATGCGCCCAGGCAGCGCACCCACGTACGTACGCCGGTGGCCGCGTATCTCCGCCTCGTCCCGCACCCCCCCGAGCGACATCCGGATGAAGTGGCGGTTGAGCGCCCGCGCGATCGACTTGCCGATAGAGGTCTTGCCCACACCCGGAGGGCCGACGAAGCAGAGGATCGGACCCCTCATGTGATCTGTGAGTTTGTGGACCGCGAGATACTCGAGGACCCGCTCTTTCACCTTCTCGAGACCATAGTGGTCCTCGTCGAGGATCTCCAGAGCCTCAACGAGATCCAGCTTCTCCTCGTCTGAGACCTGCCATGGAAGACCGGTCAGCCAGTCCAGATACGTACGGATGACGCCGGTCTCCGCAGCCGCCTGTGGCATCTTCTCGAGCCTGCCGAGTTCCTTGAGCGCCTTGACGGCGACATCCTCCGGCATCCCTGAAGACTCGATCTTCTGCTTGTACTCGTCGATCTCCGCCTGCATCTCGTCGAACTGCCCGAGCTCCTGCTGGATGGCCTTGAGCTGCTCGCGCAAGAAGTACTCCCGCTGGCTCTTGGACATCGACTCCTTCACGCGGTTCTGGATCTTGCTGCCAAGCTCGAGGATCTCGAGCTCCTTGCGGAGGTACCCCGACGTCTTCTGGAGGCGCTCCTTTGGGTCGAGTGCCTCAAGGATCTGCTGCTTCTCCTCGATCTTGAGCGAGAGATGGAACGTGACGAAGTCCGCGAGGCGGCCCGGCTCTTCGATCGACGAAGCGGCGATCAACACCTCCTGCGGTATGGGCTTGCCGAGCTGAGACGCGTTCTCGAAGTCCGCCACGAGGTTGCGCATGAGCGCCTGCGCCTCGAGATCCGCGCGCTGGGGCTCCTCGATGATCTCGATGCGGACCATCATGTGCGGATCCGTCTCCAGATACTCGAGGATGCGGAAGCGCTGGATGCCCTCCACCAGCGCCTTAGCCGTGCCGTCAGGAAGCTTGAGCTCCTGCAGGACCGTGACGACGCAGCCGACATCGTAGATCTCGTCGGCGGTCGGATCCGGTGTCTCGGCCTCACGTTGAGTCACCAGCGCCACCAGGTGGTCTGTGCGCATGCACTGCTCGAGCGCGCTGATGGATCGCTCGCGACCGACGAACAGGGGGACCACAAGATTGGGGAACACGATGAGGTCCCGGAGCGGGATGAGGGGCAGCACCTCGGGGATTTGCGTCTGATCGTCTTTGGAAGACATCGCCTACAGACCTCTCGCCTCGTCCGACATCACGGGCCGTGTGATAATCTCGCCACGTACTTCGCCATCGTACACGAACACCCTGCCGCTCCCGGTCGCCGGGACAGCGGATCGGACGACCTGATGCTCGGATCCAGACACAGACCCGCACTGGCACTCGCTGCCGTCATCACCCTCGCCCTCATGCTCGCATCCGGCTCTGGCATCGTCATGCCCGAACAGGCGGACGCCGCACCCGCGGATCAGCGCGTCACGGTCGAGATCTCGCAGCCGACCCCTGCGGTGCGCTCGGGCGAAAGCGTGCGCGCAGCAGTCACGGTCTCGCTGACGGCGCCTGCCGAGTACCTGGAGATCCGCCTGCGTCTTCGCACGCCTGAAGGACGTCTCGTCTACCAGAAGACGGAGGTGCGCTCCGAGGTGGCCGAGGGTCGGCACACCATCACGTTCGAGCGTGCCGCCGACAGCCCGGCCCTCTCCCAGGGACGCTACCCGGTTGAGGTGCGGGTGCTCGCGACCGACTCCGAGCCGACGAACGCCTCAGGACGCGTGCTCGTACTGGAGCGAGACACGCCGCCCCAGAAGGTCGCCATCATCGCGCGGGTCTGGGCGACGCCAGCGGCCAACAGGGATGGCAGCTTCACAGTCGACCCGGCCACCGACTCAGGCCTCCGGGACGACCTCACGTTCATCACCGGTCTCGCGACCTCGCGGCGCGCCCCCCTCTCGATCATCGTACCTCCGGTGCTGCTCGAGGAGCTCGGCCGGGTCGCCGAGGGGTACCGATCGGTGGATGCCGAAGCGCCGGTCGCCACGGACACTGCTACCGCGACCGAGGCTGCGGAGACACTGCAGCTGCTTGCTTCGGCGCGTGAGGGTGGACTGGTGACGCTCGTGGATGTGCCGTACGCGCTCCCCGACCTCGCAGGTCTGCGTGCCATCGGCGCGTCCTCGGATCTGGATACTCACTGGACGCGCGCGGATGCGGTCCTGACAGCGACCATCCGGTCGACCGCCGCTTCATCAGCCGCGTATCTCGGTCACGCACCCACCGACGCGGCCATCACCACGCTCGCCGCCCGCGAGACCGAGCGGCTGGTGATCCCGCAGCGGTCAATCGTAGCGGCTGACGAGGAGCCTGTCGCCGGCGTCCGTCCCCTCGGTGATACGGGGATCACCGCGGTCGTGCCTGATGAGGATGCATCCGCGTCCGTCGACCTGGGCTCCACGGAGTTCTACGACGTGATGTTCGACAGGTTGGGGACCGGTCCGGTCGCACTCATCATCGACGCTGGGTCTGATGCCGGCGAGCGCGCGGCCAGCATCCAGCACGCCCTCGAGATGATCGGCCGCGCTGATTGGCTGGAACTTGCCCCTCTCGATGCGCTCCAGGCGCCCGAGGGCGCGACGGCACTCCGGACCCGGGCAGATATCGAGAGCACCGCCCCGGACTCACATTGGGACGCGATAGCACGGTCTCGCGAGGCGCTCCTCGCCTACCGCGAAGCCGCTGGGGCCGAAGATGCCGATGTCGTGTCATCGACACGCGCACTCCTCGTCGCTCAAAGCGAGCTCTGGGCGGGATCGAACGGGTCGTGGGCTCGCTCGCGTCGCGCACAGGACATGGCCGATGAGGTCTCGACCTTCGTCGCGGGAGAGTTCGGCAAGATCATCTTCGACGCGAAGGACGTCACTCTCTCGGGAAGCGCGGGAGAAGTGCCGTTCACGCTGGTGAACGGCACCGGCAAACACCTTACGCTCACCATAGTCGCGACGTTCGAGGGCGACCGCGTCGGACAGGAAACGCGCACCGTCGAGGTCGAGCCCATGCAGAACTTCATCACCGTACCGGTCGACCTGCGAAACTCCATCACCTCGCGGCTCGACGTGCAAGCCGTCTCCGCTGGGTGGACCGTCGCCGAAACCTCGCTCACGGTACACACATCCTACATCGACCGACTGGCCTGGATCGGTATCGTCGTCGTGGTACTACTCGTGCTCCTCTTCGTCATCCGGCGACGGATGGGGTCACCGAATGCTGTTACTATCGGCGTTGACGCCACCAAGATGCAGGACCGCGATCCCGACGACGAACAGCGAGTGTGAGCTGATGCGAACCGTAGTGCTCGATACCAACGTTCTGCTCTCGAACCCGAGCATCCTGTTCACATACCCGGATGCCGAGGTCATCGTGCCCGAGACGGTTCTCGGAGAGATCGACAAGCTCAAGACGTCCCGGGTTGATCCCGACCTGCGCTTCCGTGGTCGTGAGGTGAGCCGTATCCTGTTCGACTTCTCCGAGACAGGCAGCCTCGTCGAAGGCGTCGACCTGCCTGAGGGCGGCAGGCTGCGCGTACTGCCGCTCGACCCGGACGTGAACCTCCCCGAAGGCCTCTCCACGCGCAACGCCGATGACCGCATCCTCGCCTCGGCATACCAGGCGTGCGCGAGCGGTTGCGAGGACCTCACGCTGGTCACCAACGACTTGAACATGCTGCTCAAAGCGCAGACGTACGGGCTCAAGGTGGAGCGGCGCGACGAGGGCAACGCCAGCTGGGCCAAGCGCACCACGCGCTGGTTCCAGCGTTACAAGACTCCGCTCACGATCCTGGCGATCGCGATCGCCGTCTTCGCCGGCGTGCTCGCACTCTCGATCTATACATCGCAGCTCGCCGACCGCGATCCAGCGTCAGTTGGCGTGCCCACCGAGTTCCGCGACCAGCTTTCGCAGAACCAGCGGACCCTGCTGGACGGGCTGACGGTGCTCGAGAGCCGCCCCACGGAGCTCGAGGCGATCAAGCAGGTCGCCGACGCCTATTACGGCATGCACAGCGAGTCGGGTAACGCCGCCTATGCCCAGAAGGGCATCACCTACTACCGCAAGTACCTGGAGCAGGAGCCCGATGACACCGAGGTCCGCACCGACATGTCAGTGCTGTACTTCTACACGGGTCAGACCGACCAGGCGATCCAGGGTCTTTCGACCGTTCTCCAGGACGAGCCCGAACACCTGCAGGCCAACTTCAACATGGGCATCTTCTACTGGAAGGGTCGCACCGATTACCAGGCGGCGGCCCGCCAGTTCATGACCGTGATCGACCTGAGCAAGACCTCGACCGACGCACACGCGGACATGATCAGCGAGCAGGCACTCACCAATCTGCAGCAGATCAAGGGCGAAGCCGCCGCTGCGGGTGTGACGATCGAGATCGACGCGAGCTACCTGCCTGGAGGGACCATCTGATGGAGACCATCGATATCGCGGTTATCGGCGGTGGCCCCGCCGGTCTCACGGCCGCACTGTACGCGGCCCGCGCCCGTGCGAAGACCGTCGTGTTCGAAACGGCGCTGCCCGGCGGACAGATCATCACGACCGACTGGGTGGAGAACTACCCCGCGTTCCCCCAGGGGGTCTCGGGTGCGGAGCTCGGCGAGCTGATGCACCGCCAGGCCGAGCAGTTCGGTGCCGAGTTCCGGACGTTCGCCTCGATCGAGTCCATCGTCCCGCAGGACCTCGACTTCGTCATCACCGACTCCGAAGGTCAGGCGGCCCTCGCCCGCTCGGTCATCCTGGCCACCGGCGCGGTACCCAAGCGGCTCGGCATACCCGGGGAGGCCGAGTACACGGGGCGCGGTGTGTCGTGGTGCGCCACCTGTGACGGGGCGCTCTTCAGGGGCAAGACCGTCGCGGTCGCGGGCGGCGGGGATGCCGCCGTGGAAGAGGCGCTCTTCCTCACGAAGTTCGCCGAGAAGGTCTACCTGATCCACCGTCGTGACGAGTTGCGCGCCACCAAGTGCATCCAGGAGCGCTGCTTTGATAACGAGCGCATCGAGATGAAATGGAGCCGCGTCATCCGCGAGGTCAAGGGTGAGGGCGGCAAGGTCGTGGGCCTGGACCTCGGGGCGACCAACGGCGAAGCCGACGAGTTCCTACCGCTCGATGGCCTGTTCATCTTCGTTGGCGTGGAGCCCAAGAGCGCGCTCGTCGCCGGCCTGTGCGATCTCGATGAGTCCGGCTATGTGAAGATAGACCCCAACGGTCTCACGTCGTACCCTGGGCTGTACGCCGCGGGTGACGTGACCGTCGGCGACCTGAAACAGGTCGTCACGGCTGCCGCAGGCGGAGCGGCAGCGGCGTTCGAAGCCGTGCGGTACATCGATGACCGTCTGTGTTCGATCGGCTAAGCGTCGGCAGACGCGAACGGAGGGCCCTATGAGCGAGAACCTCAAGCATGTGTCCGATGACAGCTTCCAGGCCGACGTCCTCGAGAGTGACAAGCCCGTGGTGCTCGACTTCTGGGCGCCGTGGTGTGGCCCGTGCCGCATGATGGAGCCGGTTCTCGAGGAGCTTGCGGCCGAGCACTCAGGCATCACCATCGCGAAGCTCAACGTGGATGAGAACCCCGTGACAGCCACGAAGTACGACGTGCTCTCGATCCCGACGCTCATCGTGTTCTCAGGCGGCGAGGTCGCCAAGAAGCTGGTGGGCGCCATGCCCAAGAAGCGGCTGGCCGACGAACTCGCCACCTGGCTCGGCTGAGGCCTTGCGACGATGAGCACGCGGGTGATGGTGGTTGACGGTATGGGAGGCCGCATCGGTCAGGAGATCGTGCAGCGGCTCCGCGTGGCGTTCGGTGAGGACATCGAGATCCTCGCCGTAGGCACCAACTCCACCGCCACCTCGGCGATGCTCAAAGCAGGCGCCAATCGCGGAGCCACAGGCGAGAACGCCGTGCGTGTGACCGTGCGCGACGCGGACATCCTGATCGGCCCGCTCTCCACGCTCATCCCCGACTCCATGATGGGCGAGGTGACGCCGGGCATGGCGGAGGCGCTCGCCCTTTCGAGCGCGCACAAGGTCATGCTACCGTTGACGAATCCCAGGATCGACCTGGTAGGGACCACGAAGGACCCGCTGCCCCACTTGCTCGAGGAGGCCATCGCCGTGGTGGCCTCGGCACTCGAATAGGAGGTGTGAGGTATGTGTGAGGCCCGCGTGGTGATCGAGAGCGCCGACGGCTCTCCGGTCGAGACGATCGACGACATCACGACCATCGTTCCCGAGAACGGGACGCTCAAGCTCTACGATCTATACGGAGGCCACCGTGCGATCGAGGCGACGCTCAAGGAAGTGCGGCTCCTCGATCATGTCGTGGTCCTGAGCACCCGGTAGTCAGTACGCACTGCGTCCGCCACTGATGCGGCGCTACTCGAAAGGCAGGCATGCCCATGTGTGAAGGCGGCATCAACACCGGTCAGATGAAGCTGGCCGTGGCCATGATCAACGACGCGCTCGCGCTCTCGCAACAACACCTCGAGCAGCTGCACCACCTGGCCGACCAGGGCCACCGTGCCGCCACGAGCGCGGAGCTCGCCCAGGTGACGGTCATGCTGGGCGAGGCGCGCGAGAAGCTCGACAGCGCCGTCGCAAAGCTCTCGGAGACTGAAGACGACGTCACGATCGAGCGCCTCTAGCGTCGACCGCTCCCCTTGCGGAGCCACGATGCGACACACCGACCGCCCACGGACCGAGATGCCGTGGGCGGTCGGTCGTCCTGATACAATCGGCGCATGAGCAAGAAGAGCCGCTTCAAGCAGACGCGCCCACACCGGACGGTGTTCGCTCCCGAGACGGGAGAAGCGCCGCTGTACTGGGAGTGTCCCGTCTGCGGGTACATCAGCGGCGATCCGCAGTTCATGGACGGCGAGCATCCCTGCCCCATCTGCGGTGCCACCGACGGCGAGCGCCGCGTCTATCCCACCGAGCGGATCCGGCGCCTTGACGCACGCATCCGCCGGTACAACGCGGAGGGCGATCACGAGATCGTCGTCATCCTCGTCATGGCGCTCCTCGAGGCGGTCCTCGAGGACATCCTCGACCGCATCATGGACGCCCAGGGGGCGACGCTCCCACTGCGGCGAATGGTCATGGACACACAGCGCGCCATCGGGACGCGCATCGGGAAGCTTTTCCCCGCCCTCGCTGGCGAGGAGTTCGAGGAGGCCGCGGCCGAGCTTGGCTACCGCGACTTCCCGTACCGGTGGCGTCAGCTACGCGAGGCTCGCAACGCCTTCATCCACGACTCCCCGTTCAACGACGCACGGGAGACGCTCCAGCCCGCCATGGGCAACGACGCCATGGAGCTCCTCGACCAGTCCTACAAGCTCTTCGTGCTGCTGAACAACCGGTTCGTCGCCGACGGATTCAGCGAGGACTGAGGCCGTGCGAGCGGTCTCAGTGCACGTCACGGGGGTCGTCCAGGGTGTGGGTTTCCGCCCGTTCGTCTACACGCTCGCGAGGGACCTCCGCGTCCGCGGCTGGGTCAAGAACACCTCCGATGGTGTGTTCTCGCACGCAGAAGGCGATGATGATGCGGTCACGGCGTTCGTGCGCAGGATCCGTGACGACGCGCCGCCGATGGCGGTGGTCAAAGCGGTGGCCGCAGCGGATGTGGCGGTCGAGGACCATACGGACTTCGTGATAATCGAGTCCGAGGCCATCGCCGGCGCGATGACGCTCGTCTCGCCCGACATCGCCACCTGCGACGCATGCAAGAGCGAACTGCGGGATCCGGATGACCGCCGCTTCGGCTATCCGTTCACCAACTGCACCAACTGTGGACCCCGGTTCACCATCATCGAAGACGTGCCGTACGACCGCCCCCTCACGACCATGCGCGATTTCCCGCTGTGCGACGAGTGCGCCGCCGAGTATCGCGATCCGGGCGACCGGCGCTTCCACGCGCAGCCCAATGCGTGCTTCCGATGCGGACCGCGGTTGTACCTCAATGTCCTCGATCGCGACCGCCCGGGAGAGGGTCCGGCGCTCAGACAGTCCTCGCCGGAGGCCCTCGGCGCACTCGGGCGCTCGTCCGCGCCCTCGACGCCTCCCCCGGCTGCGGAACTCGCGGCGGACCCTCTCCCGGCCGGACCGCCTACTGACATCGAGTGGAACCCCCTGGCGGATCAAACCCCAAGACCTCATCGGGACATCGACGCCGAGCGGGAGCGAGCGACGGCGATCATCGCTGAGACGGCGTCGCTCCTGCGCGATGGAGCGATCGTCGCGGTGAAGGGGTTGGGCGGGTTCCAGCTGGCGTGTGATGCAGCGAACGACGACGCAGTGCTGCGGCTGCGCGAGCGCAAGCACCGCTGGGGCAAGGCACTCGCGGTGATGGTCCCATCGCTCGAGACGGCGCGCGGGTACTGCGAGATCTCCCCCGACGAGGAGGCGCTGCTCACTGCGCCGTCCGCACCGATAGTCCTGCTTCGACTTCGAGAAGCGAGCGTGCAGAGTGGGGGGTCCGCCGCGAGTTCCGTAGCCGGGGGAGCTGCCGGAGCGCGCGAAGAGCGCGCGTCGGCAGCGAGGGCCCCCGGCAAGGACTGTCTGAGCGCCGGACCCCCTACTCCGCCGCTCGCACCCTCACTGGCTCCGGGGCTCAGTGATCTGGGCGTGATGCTGCCATACACGCCGCTCCATCACCTGCTGCTCGATGCGTTCGGCGGTCCGCTGGTGATGACGTCGGGCAACCGCAGCGATGAGCCGATCGCCACCGGCAACGCTGAGGCGCTCGAGCGTCTGACCGACATCGCCGACGCCTTCCTCATGCACGACCGCGACATATACTCCCGCTACGATGACTCAGTGGTACGCCACACACCGGACGTGGGCGTGGAGTTCATCCGCCGCGCGCGCGGGTACGCGCCGTTCCCGCTCTCCTCTCCGATCGTCGAGGGCGTCGACATCCTCGCGGCCGGCCCCGAACAGAAGAACACCTTCTGCCTGCTCACGGGCGAGCACGCCTTCGTCTCTCAGCACATCGGCGACATGGAGAACGCCGAGACGCTCGAGAGCTACGAGCGCACGATCGCGCTGTACGAGCGTTTGTTCCGTGTGAGGCCGGAAGCTGTCGCCTACGACCTCCATCCGGAATACCTCTCCACCAAGCACGCCCTCGCGCTCGGTCTGCGGGTGACAGGCGTGCAGCACCACCACGCGCATATCGCGAGCGTGACCGCCGAGCACGGCATCGCAGAGCGCGTGCTCGGCGTGGCACTCGACGGCACCGGCTACGGAGTTGATGGCACGATCTGGGGCGGTGAATGGCTGGCCGCGGACTGGACCGGATTCGAGCGTGTCGCGCACCTGCGCACGCTGCCACTGCCCGGTGGCGCCGCGGCGATCCGGCGTCCTGCGCGAATGGCGCTCGGCTCACTTGCCGGCTGTGGGTTGCTCGAGCATCCGGGGGCCGCGCATCTTCGTGCCCGTCTTGCGGAGGGCGAGGAGAAGACCGTGCTCGCCATGATCGAGCACCGTCTCAACACGCCACACACGAGCTCGATGGGCCGGCTGTTCGACGCGATCGCTGCGCTCGCCGGCGTTCGCGACGACGCGCTCTATGAAGGTCAGGCCGCGATCGAGCTGGAGGCGGTCGCAGATCCGGTCGCCGAAGGCTCGTACGCGTTCGGCATCTTCGACGGCGACGGCGCGCTCGTCGTGGACAGCGCTCCGGTGCTCGAGGCGGTGCTCGATGACGTCGCTGCAGATGTAGGGGCCCCTGAGATCTCCACACGGTTCCACCGGGCGGTGGTGTCGGCCGTAGTGGACGTGTGCGTGCGACTCGCACCAGAACTGGGGGTGCGGCATGTCGCGCTCTCCGGCGGCGTCTTCATGAACCGGCTCGTCCTGCGTGGCGCCATGCTCGGCCTGCGCGAAGCGGGCCTCGAGCCCCTCACCCACCTACGACTGCCCGCCAACGACGGGGGCGTCTCGTTCGGTCAGGCGGTCATCGCGCGGGCGCTGCTGGCAGAGAGGTAGC
>JAFGAG010000047.1 GCA_016933785.1 Coriobacteriia bacterium
AGACCGTGCGCGGGGCGGGGTACCGTGTCCGGGCGTAGGGGGCTGCCGGCGGTCGCCCGCGTGGCGCTTGCCACGACGATCACGCTCACCATCGGGATCACGATCGTCGTAGGCGTCTCGTACGCGGCGGTGTCACGCGATCTGAGGGCGGCCGTGGATCGCGATCTGCTCGAGGAGTCGCGGGCTTTCTCGGCAGCACTCGGGCAGGAGACACTGGAGACCCGGGACGAGCTCGTGGAGTCTGCCCGCGCGTACTTGAGCGCGCGCGAGCCCGGCTCAACCCTCTCGCCGATCCTCATCGTGCGCCTGCTTGACGGCAGCGTGATCTCCAACTCCGACCTCACGCTCGAGCGCGCCTGGGAGGACGCCGCAGCGGCGCCCGGCGGCGGGTTCACCACCGTCTCGTACGAGGGTGTCACCTACCGCGTGGCCACCGCGGCGCTCACCTCACGCAACGGCGACCTCCTGGGGACTTTCCACGCTTCGCTGGCACTGGACACCGTCTACGCGATCAGAACCGACCTTGCACGCGCTCTCGCCTCGGTGGGCCTTGCGGCGATCGTCCTCGGCAGCCTGCTCTCGTACTGGGTGGCGCGCGCCGCCCTCGCACCGCTCGCTCGTGTGGCCGCCACGGCAGGGCACATCTCCGATGCCCGCCTGGCCGAACGCGTGTCCTACGACGGACCGCGCGACGAGGTGGGCTCGATGGTGGCCGCGCTCAACGCCATGCTCGACCGGCTTGAGGCGGCCTTCGGCGAACAGCGACGGTTCGTGGCCGACGCCTCACACGAGCTCCGCACACCGCTCTCGGTCGTGCGCGGCAACCTCGAGTTGCTTGAGCGCGAGCGTGTGAGCGACGCCGACCGGGCCGAGGCGCTCGATGCGGTCCGCGACGAACTCCGCCGCATGGAGCGGCTCATCGACGATCTGCTCGCGCTGGCGCGGCTCGAGTCGGGCGCGCTCCGCCGACCCTTCCAGCCGCTCGACGTGGGTGTTCTGCTTGCCGAGGTCGCCGCGCGTGCCCGCGTACTCGGCGATCTCAACATCACCGTAGAAGCTCCCGATGACGTGTGGGTGACCGGCGACCCCGACCTGCTCGAGCAGGCGCTCGCGAACATCGTGCGAAACGCCGTGCGCCACACCGCCGATGGCGGGACGATCCGGCTTGCCTCTCACGCTGAGGGTGATCACGTGTGCCTCGCGGTATCAGACGACGGTCCCGGTATCCCTGAGGCCCACCTGCCGCGGGTCTTCGACCGCTTCTACCGCGGCCCCACCCGGCGCGACGAAGCGGGTGGCGGCAGCGGTCTCGGTCTGGCGATCACCCGGCGGCTCGTGGAGCTTCACGGCGGCAGCGTGCGTGCCGAGAACGGCGCCGGCGGCGGAGCGGTCTTCACGGTGGAGCTCCCGAGGAGCGAGCCGGGGTAGGCGCGGTCGAAGGCGGCGAGGCCTGACGACCCGCTCGGGGACGCGTGACGGCCTCGCTACCCCCGCTTGCCGAGCGTCCGGAAGTCACCCTCGCGCTTGGTGACACCCTGCGCGTCGAAGTACTCGAGAAGCGGCACGATGTACTTGCGGCTCGAGCCGGTGACGTCCCGGGCATCGGCCACGTAGATCTCTCCGTGCTCGCGCAGGTACGACACGACCTGTTCGCGGGCGCGTTCGACAGCAGCCGCATCGAAGTGCAGGTCCGATCCGAGGCGTACAACAGAGCCTTCACTCGTGAGTCTGCCGAGGACCTTGCGCGCGAGTCCTGCGTCAACGCCAGCCTCGGCGGCGAGCTCGGCGGTGCTCTTCGGCGACAGGCCCTGCGCAGCGAGGAGCGAGGAGAGCTTCTGCGCGGCCTCGCCCTCGGCAGCGAGCGCGGTCGATGCGGCTTTCGGGTGGCGCACCTCACCGCCCGCGAGGACCACACCGCCCCGCTCGGCGGCGATCGCGAGCAGTGCGTCGAAGACCTTCTGCTCGAGGCGCCGGTCCACGCGGTCGCGGAGCGCCGGGATGCCGATACCGGTGGCGCTCGGATTGGCGTCATGGAAGACCAGGAGCTCCGTCTCGATGGCGGTGAGGAGCGCCTGCTCGGCCTCGGGCGTCACGAAGTACGTCTCGCCGGCGACCTTGAGCCGCTCGAGCGTGGCGCGGTTGAGGTCGTCTGCCACCTGCGCGCGCGGCACGCCGATGGCGCTGGCCACCTGGGCTGATGTCATCGGCAGCGCACGGCTTGCGAGCAGCCCGAGTGCGGCCCCGGAGAGGTCGTGTGCCACGAGCGCCTCGAGGAGTTCGCGCTCGTGGGCCTTGAGCGTCGTGCGCCGCGGGGGCAGGACGTCGAGCACCACACCGCCGCCGATCGTCCACATCGGGGAGTACGAGCGGATGATGAAACGGTCGTCGTAGCGGGGCGAGAGCGGCTCCTCGAGCCTGAGCTGCGCCAGGCCGCTTGTGCCGGGAGCGAGCCGCTCGGTGTCCATCAGGAGTACCCTGCCGAGCACCTCGCGGGTGCCGTGGTGCACGTGCACGCGCGTGCCGCTCTCGAACGGCTTGTCCTCGCTCGCGAGGTACGTGAGGCGCGCGTCGAAGCGATCGGTCACGGTGAGCGAGCCGGGCTCGGCCACGATGTCCCCGCGGTCGATCTCATCCTTGTCGAGACCGGCGATGTTGAGCGCCACGCGGTTGCCGGCCACTGCCTTCTCGGCCGAAGCTCCGTGCATCTGCACGCTGCGGATACGTCCGCGCTTGCCGCTCGGCATGAGCTCCACCGCGTCGTCACGATTGGCCGAGCCGCTCCAGAGCGTGCCGGTCACGACCGTGCCCGCGCCGGCGATGGTGAACACGCGGTCCACCGGCAAACGCAGCGGCAGGTTGGACTGTCGCGCCTCGGCCTCGGCGGCGACCTCGTCGAGCGTCACGAGCAGCTCGGGCAGGCCCACACCCGTGCGAGCGGACACGGGCACCACCGGCGCGCCGTCGATGCTCGTGCCGACGAGCAGCGCGCGCACCTCCTCGGCCACCAACTCGAGCCACTCGGGATCGGCAAGATCAGCCTTGGTGATCGCCACCACGCCGCGCGGAATGCCGAGGAGGTCGATGATGGCGAGGTGCTCGCGCGTCTGCGGCATGATGCCGTCATCGGCGGCCACCACGAGGAGCACCACGTCGATGCCGGTGGCGCCGGCCACCATCTGGCGCACGAAGCGCTCGTGGCCGGGAACGTCGACGACGCCCATCGTGCGCCCGCTCGGCAGGCTGAGCTGCGCGAAGCCGAGCTCGATGGTGATGCCCCGCTCCTTCTCCTCGGCGAGGCGATCGGGATCGGTGCCGGTGAGCGCTTTGACGAGCGTGGACTTGCCGTGGTCGATGTGACCGGCGGTGCCGAGAACGAGTGAGGGTGCGGGCATCGTCAGCTCCAGGCGATCAGGCCGAGGCCGCGCGCGGCGCAGATGCGGAAGAAGTGTTGCAGGTCGGCGCAGGCCTCCGCGCCGTGCGGTCCCTTGATCACGTCGTGTTCCACCGAGAACTCCGCGAGCTCCTCGGGCTCGAAGATCTCGAGTAGCGCCGAGAGCTCGCGCACCTCCTGCGGGGTCAGGTTCTCACCGATGTCGATGCCGGTGGCCTGGAAGATGAGGTCCCAGTACATCTTGCCGCGGAAGGACGACTCGGCGCCCGAGAAGACGCCGCCGCACAGACGCAGGCCGGCCTCCTCGAACGCGCGCTCGTCGTCCTCGGTGAGTTCGACATCCTCGAGCGAGCGGGACGCGTAGTTGTCGAGGCCCACGGTCATCGTCCCCGGACGGTGCGGTGTCTCTGCCCGCTCACGGACGTACCGCCCTGACGAGCGCCGCGACGACCTCGGGCTCCTCATCGGGGCGCAGCGTGCGAGGGTCGAGCAGCAGGCGGCCGTCTTTGATGCGCGCGATCACGGCGGGCTCGGCCGTTCGCAGCCACTCTTCGAGTGCGGTAGCGCTCCCCTGGCGTGGCGCGAGCGACACGACCGTCGTGGGGATGTCCTCCATCGGCAGCGCTCCGCCGCCCGCGCGCGAGACATCGGGCGCGGTCGTCACGTCGTACGCATCACCACACGCGTCCCGGATGGCGGCCGCGATTCCTTCGGCCCGCCGCGCGAGCTCGTCCGGGCCGGTCGTGAGCATCCTGAGCGTGGGCACCTCGGCGAACAGACGCGTCTCGTCGAGGTACAGCCGGAGCGTCACCTCGAGCGCGGCGAGCGTCATCTTGTCCAGGCGCACTGCGCGCGCAAGCGGGTGCTTCTTCAGCTTTGCGATGACCTCGCGCGTGCCCGCCATGATCCCCGCCTGCGGCCCGCCGAGCAGTTTGTCGCCGCTTGCGGAGACGAGATCGACACCCGCCGCAATCGCGGCACCGATCGTGGGCTCTCCCGGGAGCCCGTACTTCGCCAAGTCGATGAGCACACCCGAGCCCTGGTCTTCGAAGACGGGCACGCCGTGCTTCGCGCCGAGCGCCACCAACTCCTCGAGCGCGACCTCCTCGGTGAAGCCGACCACCCGGTAGTTGCTCGAATGCACCTTGAGGATGAGCCCCGTGCGCGGTGTGATGGCATTCTCGTAGTCGCGCAGGTGCGTCTTATTGGTGGTTCCCACCTCCACCATCTTCGCGCCGCTTTCGCGCATGATGTCGGGGATGCGGAAGCTCCCGCCGATCTCCACGAGCTGACCGCGGCTGACGATCGCCTCCTTGCGACGCGCGAGCCCCGCAAGCCCGAGCAAGACCGCCGAGGCGTTGTTGTTGACGGCCATGGCGGCCTCGGCGCCGGTCAAACGGCAGATGAGCTCCTCGACATGCACGTGCCGGCTCCCGCGCTCGCCGCTTCCGACGTCGTACTCGAGCGTGGAGTAGCCGCGGGCGACCTCGGCGACCGCCTCGACGGCGCTCTCGGCGAGCGGCGACCTGCCGAGGTTGGTGTGCACAACGATGCCCGTGGCGTTGATGACACGCCGGAGCGATCGACGGGCCTTTGCTGCAAGCCGCGCCGCGGCATCGGCCGCGACCGCGCCGGCAGAGACCTCGGCCACCTCGCCCGTACGGATCTGCGCACGCGTGGCGTCGAGTGCTTCCCGGAGCGCCTCAAGGGTGAGCGTGCGGCCGTGGGCGTGGTCGAGCGCGGCGAGATCCTCGCGCTTGAGCAGGTCGTCCACCTTCGGCAATGAGCGGAGCAGCGAGTTGATGTCCATGCAAGTCATTCTAGCCGAGGTGCGGCCCGAGCGGCGCCCGAACAGTCCAGCGCAGCGCGTCAGCGCATCGCCGCACCGTTACCCGACGCTCACCACATCGTCGGCGGCCATCAGCATCGCCACCGTGTCGTTCATCGTGCCGACCTCACCTACCGCCAGACGCTCCTTCAGACCGAGCCAGTCCAGACAGGTGCCGCACGAGTAGAGCTTCACGCCGTCGGCCACCAGGAGACGCAGGTCATCGAGCGCGCCTGAGTCCTCGCACGCGAGGCGGACACCACCATTCATGAGCGCGATCGCGTCGGGCCGGGGCGCGGTCCGTGCGAGCGAGTACAGCAAGCTCCCCATGAGCTTGCATCCGAGCTCGTCGTCGCCCTCGCCGATGCGCTCCGAGTTGATGAACACTACCTTCATCCGAGTACCCCTCCTCGCGATTCCCGCTTACCGGTCGCTGACGTGCTGTGCGGACGCGTCGTGTTGCCAACGGAGCATGCGCGCTACACGATGCGGATCGTCCCTGCCTCGCCCGCAACCATCCTGCCCACCACCGCGGCCTCTTCGCCACGTGCATGGAGCGACGCGAGCAGCGCATCGGCGCGGTCGGGCGGCACGGCCATCATCAGGCCGCCGCTCGTTTGCGGGTCGGCGAGGATGCCCTTCCAGGTGAAGCCCGCCGAACCCCACTCGGTGAAAGGATCGAGGAACGCCACCACGTCGGCGGTACGTCCGGGGAGCACCATCGCCTCGGCGTACTCCACCACACCCGGCCACACCGGCACGCGCGCGAGCTCGATCTCACACGCACAGCCACTCCCGAGCGCCATCTCGCGAGCGTGTCCTGCCAGACCGAAGCCCGTGATGTCGGTGCCCGCATGCACGCCGATCTCGACCATCACCTCGGCGGCCGCCCGGTTGAGGTGCGCCATGCTCTCGATCACGTCGCGCTGGCTCTCCTCGGTCTCAAGCCCCGCCTTGATCGCGGTGTTGAGTATCCCCACGCCGAGGCGCTTGGTGAGCACGAGCACGTCGCCGGGGTGGGCGCCCACGTTGCGCACGATGTCCTCAGGGCGCGCAACACCCATAACCGAGAGGCCGTACTTGGGCTCCTTGTCGTCGATCGTGTGCCCGCCCACGATCACGGCGCCCGCCTCGCGCACCTTGTCGGCGCCGCCGCGGAGCACTTCGGCGGTAATCTCCGGCGGGAGCGAGCACGGCATCGCGAGCAAGTTCATCGCGGTGAGCGGCCGACCGCCCATGGCGTAGATGTCCGAGAGTGCGTTGGCCGCCGTGATGCGCCCGAAGTCATAGGGGTCGTCCACCATCGGCGTGAAGAAGTCCACGCTAAGGAGCACCGCCTGGTCACCCATCGTGTAGACGGCGGCATCGTCGGAGGTCTCGAAACCGACGAGCAGGTCGTCGGACTCCCCCGGGTTCATCTTCTCGAGGACGGCCGCGAGGTCACCCGGACCCCACTTGGCGGCTCAACCGGCCTTGGTCGACATCTGGGTGAGGCGGATCGGCTCCATGAGGCCTCCGAGTCGCTACAGCTTTGACAATCAGCATCATAACGCATGCTGATTCCTCTGTGCATAGGGTGACGTCTTCACGTTCGAGATGGGCGAGATGAGGGAATAGCCCCTTTGGTGCGAATTAACAGAAATGAAGCGATACCGCCCTCGTGCGAGAGAGCCTCACGGGGCGTCAGGAGGTTGGACGATGAACAGGACATGGATGTTGATCCTGGGCCTTGTGCTCCTGGTGGCGGGTGCAGTCGGGTTCGCGGTCATGGCGATGCTACCCGGCTCCCCGCCTGCGCCGGGCTGCCCGGGAGGTGTATGCGCCGATGACCCCATCGGCACCGCAGGCGGCGTAGAGGCGATGTTCATCGAGCAGATGATCCCGCACCACGATGACGCGATCGCCATGGCCGAGCTCGCGCTCGACCGCGCGGAGCATGATGAGGTGCGCGCGCTTGCCCGGGACATCATACGTACGCAATCGGCGGAGAACGATCTCATGCGCCAGTGGTACCGCGCGTGGTTCGCATCGCCGGTGCCCGACCCGGGTGAACGCTTGGGAATGATGGGTGGCGGGATGATGGGTGGCATGACCGACATCTCCGCGCTGGAGGACGCCGAGGACTTCGACCGTGCGTTCATCGAGCAGATGATCCCGCATCACGGGATGGGGATCATGATGGCGCGGATGGCCGAGGCCCGCACGATCAGTCCGGAACTGCGCGAGCTGACGCGGTCGATCATCCGCACGCAGTCCGATGAGATCGAGATGGTGCAGAGCTGGTACCGGGAGTGGTACGGCCGTTAGCACGGTGTCCGATGCCAGCCGACCGAAGGAGTTGAGTCGACCATGATGGGTGGTTATCGAGGTCTTGGTTACGGTTACGACATGATGGACGGTGCATGGGGCGGCCTGCTCACGCTGCTGTTCGGGTTGCTCGTGATCGCCGGCATCGTCCTGCTGGTGCTGTGGGCGGTGCGCGCATCATCCGGGCAGGGTTCAACCGGCTCGGCTACCCCGCCGCCGGCTTCTCCCGGACACGATGAGGCGCTCGCCATCGCCCGCAAACGGCTTGCGAGTGGCGAGATCACATGCGAGCAGTACGAGGAGATCGCGCGAACGCTTGCCGGTGAGAGCCCGCCGCCACCGGCTTCCTGAACGAGGGTGCCCGCGCCTAGAGCGCTGGCGTCACCGTAGCGTCGTCCGGGAACGGCACCTGCGGCTCACAGAACAGGAAGCCCTGGCCGTACTCCACGCCGAGCGCCTCGAGCGCTCTGAGCTGCTCCACGCGCTCGATGCCCTCGGCCACGAGCTTCACCCCGACCTTCTCGGCGAAGGCGACCATGCTCGCCACCAGGCTGCGGCGCACCTCATCGGTGTCGATGCCGCGGATGAGCGAGATGTCGATCTTGAGCCACTCGGGGTGCACTTCGGCGAGGCACTGCAGCGAGCCGTAGCCCGCGCCACCGTCATCTATGGCTACCCGGAAGCCGAGGGTGCGCAGGTACTCGAGCGTCGCCCGGAAGGTACAGAAGTCGGCGATCGCCGTGCGCTCTGTGATCTCGAGCACCACGTCGGCCGGCGTGAGCGTGCCGCCTGAGAGCAGCGTGGTGAACATGATGTCCCGCAGCTCGGGATCGGCCACCGCCTCCGGCTCGATGTTGATGAAGAGCAGCCGGCCCTTGGGCAGATCGTGCGCCGTCTCGAAGGCCCGCTTGCGGCACAACCGCTCGAGCTTCACGACCATGTCGGCGTCGTACGCGATCTTGAAGAGCTTGTCCGGCCGCTCGAACTCGCTGTCGGCGGGGCCCCGCGAGAGTGCCTCGTAGCCGATGATGCCGAGGTCGGAGAGCCGGTAGATGGGGTGCACCAGCGTGCGGACCGCCTCGGCCGCGATGATCTCCTCCAGGCGCTGCTTGCGGCACTCCGCGTCGCACGCCTCGCGGCGGTCGGCGTCCTCGAGCGCGTCCTCGAGGGCGCGGTGCACGAGCCGCTCGAGACGCACCTTGTCGTCGCGGCGCGCCGTTGAAGAGCCCACGTAGCAGCCGAACTTCGGAGCGATGGCCGGACCCAGCACGTCGGCGAGCTCGTCACGCACCCGCTGCTCCACCCGGAGTGCCAGCTTCTCGAGATTCTCGTGCACCATCACAGCCGTCGTGCGTGGCGGCGCGAGAAGCACCACGAAGGCGTTACCCGAGATCATGAGCTCAGCCACCATGTCGCTGTCGCGCAACTCGGCGCCCGTGATGCGCTCGAGGGCAACGGCCACCTCACGCATCACCTGGTCAAAGACCTCCCAGCCGTAGATCTCCTCGATCTTGGAGTACTTGACCACGCTCAGGCACAGCAGCGAGATCTCGCCGTGCTCGGACAGGAGTGACTCGATCCGCGGGAACAGGAGCGGCGTGGTGGGAAGCCCGGTGACCGGGTCGAACAGGAGGCGACGCACCTGCGGATGGCTCTCGATCACATCGTGCAACTCGAGCCATGATTCGAGCAGGAACGACCGATGGTCCTGACACTCCACGATGCGGTCCTCGCTTCCCTAGCCGTACGTCAGTCGCAGCGCCGATGCACCATTCGGGCCGAGTGGCACGCCGAACGCCTTCGCTTCCACCGCGGCGGGTTCACTCCCCCGCACGTCCGTGACCGAGGCTACCACACGCTCGGCGGAAAGCGTCGCCGTCACCGGCTCGGCACTGTGGTTGAGGATGACGACGATATCGGCCGATTCGCCGAGGAAGTGCGCGACTTCCACAGACGGGTCGTCGCAGTCGATGACCGGACCGGCGCCCGCCGCGCGCGCCACCGAGCCGTAGACGGTGCGGAGCATCGAGCGCACGGCCTCCGGCGCCGCCCACGGGTCGCTCTGCGCGATCGCGCGCTCGAGCGGCGCCGCGACAAAGACCGCCCGGCCCTGCCCGTACTGGTTGACGGTCAGAAGCGGGCTGCCGGTCGCGTCGGTGGCAACCACCGTGGCCGCCCCTCCGCCGAGGAGCGCGTAGTGCGGCAGATCGAGCCGCACGTCGAAGGAGACCAGGTCGCCCACGAGTCCCGGCTGCGCGATGCGGCACGTCACGAGCGGACGCATACCGTGGTCGCCCTGGAACTCCACACCGAAGATCTCGCGCACCGCCGGATCAGTGTCGCTGCCACCGTACGAGAGCACCACCGAGCCGCCCGACTGGACGAAGGTGGCGAGCCTGCCCCACATCGCTCCGCTGAGCTTGGCGGCCGACGGGATGAAGAGCGTCATCAGCCCATCGAGACCCTCGCCCTCGCGGATGAGGCGGACCGGGAGGTGCGCCTCCTTGGCGGCGATGAAGGCCTGCAGGCACGAGCGTGGGTCGTAGAGCCCGGCGAGTGACGGCAGGGGCTCGTAGCGCTCGGCAGGCACGAGGACCGCCGCGCGTTCGGGAGCCCGCGGATACCGCCCGAGGTCGATGCGTGCCGCCACCCGGGCGAACCGTGAGACCTCGGCGAGCACGGGCTTCGGCTGCCCCGTGATGTCGTTCAACCCCACGAGCATCTCAAACGGATCCTGGTAGTACGGCTCGCGCCGCTCGGTCTCCACGTCCCTCCAGCGCCGGAGCATCGCGCCGCTCGCCCCGTTCATGAGTACCGAGTAGAGCGCAAGCCGCGCGTGTGCGGCTTCTTCGCCGGCCGATGCGTCGAGCGAGTGGACGCCGATGCCGTCGGCGAGCAGCGGGATCCCCGCAGCAGCAGCCCGCAGCATGAACGACTCGAGGTACGTGGCCGGCCCGTGCGTGAGGGGCCCCTGCGCCGCGTACGCGCGGTACGGCGCGGTCACGTGCGTCACGCCCTGCTCGGTGCCGGCGACCACCGACCGCGCATCCACACCGCTCTCGCGCACGAATGACTCCGGGTCCAGTCCCACCACGATGACGCGAGCGGTGTCGACCTCCCGGATGGCGTCCCGGAGCGCGTTGACCCACTTCTCGAGAGCATCCTCCGTGGCGAACCCGGTGAAGAAGGCCTCGTTGCCGAGCTCCCACATCCAGACGGCCTCATCAGTGCGGTAGCGGTTGACGATGCGCTGCACGAGCGATATCTCGCGTTCGATCAGGTAGTCGTCGGCCCGGGGATCGCGCTTCTTGGCCCACGCGAGGTCGTTCATGTCGGCGAGGCGATCGTCGGCGAAGAATGTGACGATGAGCCGGATGTTGTGCGCCCGCGCCGCCGCGACGACGCCCGCGAGCCGGTCATCGGCATCGCTGTCGTACTGCCCCACCTGCGGCTCGAGCACCTTCCACGAGACGAACACCCGGGCGAGCGAGAGCCCGGCGGCCGCCATCGCCGCGAAGTCGGCCTCGGCATCGCCGTCGTACCACTCGGCGTACGACGCGCGCTCGAGGTCGATCGGGTAGTAGTCGACGCCCACCGGGAAGGAGCGCTCGAGACGGCGGTCGGCGGCGCTGACGTCCCGCTGGTGCGTGTCCCCCGCGCTCACGACGCCTCACCTCCCGCGACCCAGCGGTCGTAGAGGCTGAAGAACAGACCTTGCCGTTTGGTGTCGTAGTGCGCCGCCCGCCGGATCTCCCACTGCGCCTCGGCGTGGCGCCCGGCCGTGAGGTACGACGCCGCCAGGCCGAACCGCGCCCGCACGCATGCCGGATCGAGCCGGACCGCGAGACGGTACGCGCGGCCAGCCTGCTCGTAGCGCTGCAGACCGAGAAGCGATTCGGCGAGCAGCACGTGCACGAGCGCCCGGTCGGGTGCCCGCTTGGCGAGCGCGAGGAAGACCCGCGCGGCGTGACGGTTGAGCCCCGTGCGCCGCGCGTAGACGACGCCGAGCGAGTAGAGCGCGGTTGCGAGCGTCGCATCGAGCGAGAGCGCCCTGAGCGCGCACGCCATCGCCTCGTTGGCCGCCTCCTGCTTGAGGTACGCGTAGGCGGCGAGCGCGAGCGCCTCGGGATCGTCGGGCAGCTCGTCGAGCGCAAGGCGCACGAGCTCGGCGGCGGTGAAGAGGTCCTCGCCACGAAGCGCGAGCCCGGCAGCGCCCAGGCGCGCCTCGCGCGTCGGCTTCACCCGCGCGGGATCGATCGGCTCCGGGGACGGCTCGCCAACGCCCAATAGCGAGAAGAAGAGCTCGTCCTGGCTCGGGTCGAGCTCGCCTGCCTGCCGGAAGAGCGGCAGCGCAAGCGCCATGCCCTCGCGCTTGAGGCTCGCGATCGCGAGGTTGTACGTGGCCCGCGGCTCCTTGGGGTCGAGTTCGAGCGCCCGTTTCCAGCTCTCGAGCGCCTCGTCCTCGAAGGCGGCCGCCGCGAACGCCTCGCCGAGCTGCACGTGCGCGGTCACGAGGTCGGGCACCACCTCGGCCAGCTCGTGCCACACGAGTACCGACTGGTCCCACATCCCGCCGCGACGGTCGTACGCAAGCCCGAGGGCCAGGTACGCCGGCGCACAGTCGGGGTCGGCCTCGATCGCGGTGGTCGCCTCGGCGATGGCCTCGTCGTAGAAGTCGCCCTCGAGCATGAGGTGGGCGAGCAGCGCGTGGACGTGCGCGCTCCTACCGCTGACCGCCAGCGCCTCGTAGCACGCGGCGACCGCCGCTCCCACGGCGCCTGAGCGCGCGAGCGACTCGGCGGCGAGCACCGCCGATGGACGCTCCGCGCTCACGAGCCGTCCTCCCCGAGCCCCGAGAGGTCCCGCGCGGCGCGTGAGACCAGCCGGAGTGCGCTCTCCGCGCCGGTGACCACGCCGTTGGCGCCCGCCTCGCGCGCGAGCGACTCGTCGGCGACAAACGGCCCGCCACCAACGAGGATGACGACCCCGTCGTGATCGGCCGATGCGAGCATCTCACGCACCCGACCAACCGCGCGTGCGGTGTGCGCCATCTCGGCGAACACGATCACGATGCGCGCGCCCGTCTCCTCGATACGCTCGAGGAAATCGGTCGGGCGCACATCGACGCCGAGGTCGTTCACGCGATAACCGGCCTCCTTGAGCGTGGCCGCCACGATCGTGCGGGCGATCGAGTGCCGGTCGCGGTGCATCGTTCCCACCACTACCGTGACACCGGTGTCCCGACGCGCTGCCGGAGGCATCACGAACGACCCCACCTGCTCGGCAACGACAGCCGCTTGCGCGAAGGCCACCTCGTCGATCGCGCCATCCGCCCACGCGCCGCCGAGCATCGCCATCGCCGGCGAGTAGAGCGCGTCGAACAGCGCATCCTGCGCGATGCCGGATGCGCGCGCGTGTTCGACGACCCGGATGGCTGCCGCCGGGTCCTGCTCGACGAACGCCTGATACAGTAGCGCCGCTTCTTCGGCGGCCACGCCGCATCCTCCCGCCTGCGCGGGCCTTAAGCCCGCTCCACTCTGCCGCAGATCGCCGCGGCACGCCGTGCACAACACCCGGCCGCACTCGGCCGGGGCCTGTTCTCTGGTAGCGGTGGTGGGATTCGAACCCACACGGCCTTTCGGCCAGAGGCTTTTAAGGCCCCCTCCTGTACCA
>JAFGAG010000048.1 GCA_016933785.1 Coriobacteriia bacterium
GTCACCGTGAACGTGGACTCGATGCACTCATCGATGGTGATGTCGCCAATCGCATCGAACACCGGGGCGACGTTCACCTCGGCAACAGTGACCATGAACGTCTCGGCATCGATGGTTGCGCTACCACGGGCGATGACCCGGATCTCGTACGTGCCGGGGCCCTGCTCCTCGGTCGGGGTCCAGCTGAACGCGCCGGTCGTGGCGTCGATGGAGGCGCCCGCCGGCACATCACCGTCGAGACCGAACACGAGGGGCTGGATCGGGGCGACGCCGTCGGTGGCCGTCACACTGAAGGCGAGTTCGGTGAGCTCGTCGACCGCCGTGTCCTCGATCGGATCGATCACGGGTGCTCCGGAGGTGGCCGTCACGGTTATCGTGACTGTTGCGGTGTGTGCCGCGCCAAACCCGTCGGTCGCCGCGTATTCGAACGAGTCGGTACCCGTCCAGTCGGCGTCCGGCAGATAGCTGAAGGCGCCGCGCGGATCGAGCGTCACGCTCCCGTGCGAGGGTGCCGTGGTCACGCTCGCGGTGAGCGGCGCGCCGTCGGCGACGACCGTGTCGTTGGCGAGCACACCCAGCCCACGGACCGTGAGCAAGTGGTCCTCGCTCACGACGTACGCATCGTCGTTGGCCACCGGCAAGACCGGCACCGGAGGAACGTACTCGTAAGCACCCATGTCCGGTCCGTCACCCTGCGGGCGCACGACGCCCCGTAGGTCCAGCGCCGGTGCGACTGCCGGGTCGGCCACATCGAGGCACGGTGAGTCGTCCACAAGACGGTAGTCGTCCTCGGCCGCGTCCGCGAACCGAGGATCGCCGCTGATGTTCCCGGTTCCCGATGCGCCGCCCTCCACGCACGAGTATGTGGCGCCCACGCCGGAGAGCTCCGCTCCCGTGTTGCCCCACAGGATGCAGTTCTTGATGTCGGGCCTGCCGAGCCCCCAGAAATCGTCTGCAAACACGCCACCGGCGCCGGAGTAGGCGCCCTGCACCGTGTTGTCCGCGATCGTGTTGTTCCGCACGAACGCCGCCGAGGAGTCGAACACCATCCCGGCGCCGTTGCCGCCCCCCTCCACGGCCAGTGCGTTGCCCGTGATCACGTTGTTCGTGATCGTTGGCGTCGTGCGCTCCCAGAACGCGCTCACCAGCACCCCGCCGGCCTCGCCCCACTCACCGCTCACGGTGTTGTTGCTGATCACATTGCCGACCAGCCGCGGGGCGCCATCGGCAAGATAGACGCCGCCGGCCGTCCCCGACCCGCCGCTCATCGTCGAAGGGACACCTTCGGCAG
The DNA here is from genome assembly GCA_016933785.1 of Coriobacteriia bacterium. Taxonomy (GTDB): domain Bacteria; phylum Actinomycetota; class Coriobacteriia; order Anaerosomatales; family Anaerosomataceae; genus Anaerosoma. The sequence goes on from JAFGAG010000048.1 coordinate 1,292, forward strand.
CGTTGCCGGAGATGATGTTGCCGATGATATCGGGTGCGAGCGAACCCAGTTGCGCGTTGAAGTAAAGGCCGCCAGCGGTGGCGCCGTTCCCGCGAGCCACGTTGTCCGCCACCACGTTGCGTGCGATGAGCGCCGACGCACGGAGGACGCCGATACCGCCAGCCGTCGCAGAACCATAGTCGTAGTCATCGGCCGGCACACCCTCGGCCACGTTGCCGGTGATGGTGTTGCCAACGATCTGTGGCGACCCGTCGACCGCGAAGATGCCGCCACCAAGCGCGTATCCGGCGGTGACCACATTATCCGCGATGATGTTCGCGGTGATCGAACATGTGCCGATGCAGTAGATGCCACCGCCGGTGCCGCTTCCGCCCATGCCGTCGGTTTCTTCGCCCTCGATCGAGTTTGCCACGATGGTGTTGCCGTCGATCGTTGCGGCAGAGCTCACAAGGGCGATGCCGGCTCCCGTGGGGTACCCCCCTGAAGCGGTGTTGCCGGTGATGAGGTTGTTCCGGATGACAGGCGCGCCGCCACGGCTGTAGAGGCCGCCGCCGGATGCTTCCCCGTCCGCTGCATATACGGAGTTGTCCCTGATCGTGTTGTCCGCGATGACCGGCGAGGAGTTCAGGCAGTAGACGCCTCCCCCACACACCGCCGATCCGCCGGTGATGGTGAACCCGGAGACGGTCTCGCCACCTCCGATGTTGCTGATGGTGATCACGCTCCCACTCACGACGGTGAGCGTGGTCTCCTCGGCTCCTGACCCGTACAGCGAGACGCCGTTTCTGAGCGTGATGTTCCCGGTGAACGTGCCCGGCCCGACGTAGACGTTGCCGCCACCGGAGGCAGCGACATCGATCGCCTTCTGGACGCTTGCAAAGGGACTGGCCAGCGTGCCCGTGCCTGCCGCGTCATCACCGCCCACTGCCACGTGATAATCCGCAGCGAATGCCGCTGCGGGAGCGGCGACCAGGATGGTCAGCGCGAGCAGGAGTGGCGCGAGTAGTCGGCGCATGGCGGTGCTCCCCGTGGTTGCCCGATCCGGTGCACCGGCCCCTGCGGACACCGATAACGACCTCAGATTACCATCGCGTCCGCGGCGCGAGCCAGCACGATGCTCTCATCACGTGGCGTCCCCGATGCCGAGTCCGTAGACTGGAGCGGAGTGCCGCACCGACCGGAGGTTGCAGTGGAAGACACCATCATCGATCGCAGGACGGAGGCGGCAGCGCACGCCGGTGATATCCGCCGCCTGCTGATCGCAGACTTCCTTGCCAGCCAGGTGGCCACCCGCCTCGGTGCCGTCTGCCCCGACATCGAGACGCGCGTCGTGCCCGAGGGTCCGCTCTCAGAAGACGACCTCGCATGGGCGGACGCCTTCAGCGGCTTCCAGCTCCCCGGCAACATCGACCACGCGCAGATCGTGTGGGTGCACGCGATGAGCGCGGGTGTGGACGCCATCGCTTCGACACTCCGCACCCTCCCCCGCCCCATCCTGCTCACCCGGACGGTCGGCGACATGCCCCGGAAGATGGGCCTCTTCGTCCTCGCCCATGTACTTGCCGATGCACACCACCTGGACGAGTACCGGGAGGCGCAGGCGAACCGCGAGTGGCGTCGTCTCGACACACCCCGCATGGACGGCGCGGTTGCAGCGATCCTCGGGACCGGCGGGATCGGCGCAGGCGTGGCCGAAGCGCTGCAGGGCGCGGGCTTCGTGACCTGCGGAGTGAACCGCAGCGGGCACGCGCACCCGGCTTTCTCGCGCACGGCGGCCGCGGCCGAACCGGGAGCCGTGCCACGCGAGACGGCCGTACTCGTGAACACGCTCCCGCTGACGCCCGAGACCGAGAACAGCATCGGCAGGTCGATATTCAGTCGGCTACAGAATGCGCTTTTCATCAACGTGGGCCGAGGGGCGTCCGTCGTGATGGATGATCTCCGACAGGCGCTCGAGACCGGACACCTCCGCCACGCGGTGCTCGACGTGCTCCCTTTCGAGCCACCTCCCGCGGATGCCTGGTACTGGAGTCACCCCCGTGTGACGCTCACGCCACACATCGCGGCCGTCACCGATGCCGAGGACGTCGTGCGCGCCCTCTCGGCTGCGCTGGACGATCTGAGGGCGGGACGCGTGCCGGGCACCGCCGTAGACCTCACGCGCGGGTACTGAGTGACCAGCAGGCGCTGAGCTCCTGTCCGCAGACTTCCCTGCACCACCGCCGGACCGCTGACTCTACGCTGCATTCGGCGAGGTCTTCTTCGCGCGACGCCGCGCCCTGTACTTCACCGGAGGCATGGCGGCACGCGCCGCCTCCGCGACCGCAGGCTCCCGATACCGGTCGAACTCATCGACGATCTCGCTGAAGACGGCCGTCGCGTATTCCTGATGCCAGTCTTCCAGCGACATGTAGAACATCGGATAGAACGGCAGGCCCATGGCAACGGTCAGATCGACCACGCTGCCCAGGATCGCGGGGCGCTCGACCATCAGATCGATCACCTCGGCATTCACGAAATCCTGGGAGCGGTCGGGCGGCATCAGCATGAGCGACCGGCCTTCGGTGCGCACCACGATATCGTAGAGGTGGTTGCCGTCGCCGAGGAGCGCGATGCTGTAGCCACCGTCCACGTGCTCGAACCGTCGCACCCATGCGTGCTCCTCACGCTCGAGATTCCACACACGGGCGAGGCTCTCGAAGTCCAGACGCATCGGCATCGGGCAGCGGGGAAGCTCCTTCACGATCTCCCGCACGTTCGCGCAGGTGACGAGTGCCCGTGCCGGAAGCTCATCGGCAAGCACACCGAGCGCGAGGCTCGCCTCGAACCATGAGGTCGCGTTGACCAGAATGCGGGTCAGATCGGGATTCGCCTCGAAATGCGGGCGGAGTCCCAGAAGGATGGGCTCAACGGGGCGCATGTGGAACCTCGGATGATCGTGGGGGTGCTCGTCCTACTGCTATCGGTCCACGCGCGCGCGTATTGAGAGCCATCTGCCAGATGACTGTGCGCCAGTCGACACTCCCGACGATGAGCGGGTGTGGCTAGAACTCCAGCGCCGCCGCCCGCTCGAGCACCACACGGGCCCGCGCCAGGAACGCGTGCGGGTCGAAGATTGCGTCGAGCTGCTTGGCCGCAAGCACGCACTCGGGGTCGGTCTCCAGGCGCTCGCGGTAGGTAGCGCCTTCGCGCGCGTGCTGGATGTCGTCCCACACGGCCATCGCGTTGCGCTGCACCACCAGGTACGCGTCCTCGCGCTTCATCCCGGTGTCCACGAGCTCGAGGAGCACGCGGCTGCTGTAGATGAGCCCGCGCGTCTTCTCAAGGTTGGCTCGCATGACCTCGGGGTACACCACGAGGCCGTCGAGGATCCACTCGAGCTTGCCGAGAAGATAGTCGGTCGCGATGTAGGAGTCGGCGAGCACCACGCGCTCGGCCGAGGAGTGCGAGATGTCACGCTCGTGCCACAGCGCCACGTTGTCGAAGCCCACCTGCGCGTTGGCCTTCACCACGCGCGCCAGCCCGCAGACGCGCTCGGCGGTGATGGGGTTGCGCTTGTGCGGCATCGCGCTCGAGCCCTTCTGGCCTGCCGTGAACGGCTCCTCGGCCTCGATCGTGTCGCTCTTCTGCAGCGCGCGGATCTCGGTGGCGATCCACTCGGCGGTGGCTGCCACGGTGGCCAGCACCCCGAGCACATGCGCGTGGCGGTCGCGCGCGATCACCTGCGTCGACGCCGGATCGGGCACGAGCCCGAGCCTCTCGCACACGTACGCCTCGACGTGCGGATCGATGTTGGAGTAGCTGCCCACCGCGCCGGAGATGGCGCCCCACGCGCACGAGAACTCACGTGCCGCGATCAGCCGCTTCTCGGCGCGCTTGAGCGCCTGCGCCCACGCGGCCCACTTCATCCCGAAGTACATCGGCTCGGCGTGGATACCGTGGGTCCGGCCGACGCAGAGCGTGTCAGCGAACTCCCCGGCGCGACGCACGCAGATGCGCCCGAGACGGCGGACGTCCTCGATGATGAGGTCCTGCGCCTGCGTCATCTGGTAGCAGAGTGCGGTGTCCCCGAGATCGCTCGAGGTCATGCCGTAGTGCACCCAACGGCTCGGCTTGGGCTCGTCGGCGCCGAGGCCCGCGTCAATGTGCTCGGCCATGTTGGTGAGGAACGCGATCACGTCGTGGTTGAGCGTGGCCTCGAGCTCGTTGATGCGCTCCACCTCGAACGCGGCGCGCTCGCGGATGACCGCCACGTCGTCGGCTGGCATCACGCCGAGCTCGACCTGCGCTTCGCAGGCGAGGACCTCGATCTCTTTCCAGATCTCGAACTTGTTCTCCAGGTCCCAGATGCGGCCCATCTCGGGGCGGGTGTAGCGCTCGATCATCGTCGACTCCTCAGCGATTCGGCTGCGGATGGAAGCGGGGGTGGGCGGCGTGCGGTCGTGACGTTGCGGGCACCTCGTCCCCCGGGGCTCTCATTATCGCCGAGCGATGCCCGGGGCGCGAGTGAGGGTGCGGCTAAGAGCACGATCGAGGCCCCAGCCGATACCGTGAATGGCGGCGAACACGCAGAAAACCGCCTATGCAGATTGTAACTAGTAGTTTCAAGCAAATATGCAACATGTAACTGCGAGTTGCAAAGAATTCGATAAAAAATGCATATCCTATGGATACTTTTGAGCATCCGGGGTATATGTTGATACGAGGGGCAAAGTATTCGAAGCAACTTGGGGAATCCCGGGGGGAGGTGAGTCGCCGTGTCTGAGACAATGAGGCTCGTGGTCGCCGGTATCGCGTGGGTCGCGTTCTGGTACGGGGTTCCGATGGTAGTCGCGTTCTGGAAGCTCAATCACGATGAGGATGCCAGCATCATCACTGGCGAACCGCTCGTGCACCCGCACGCAGCGCACCATGCATGACGAAGGGCGCAGTGTCTGCGCTGAACAAGATGGCCGCCTCCGAGCAGGGAGCGGTCATCTTGCTTTTTGCGGTGATGACGTACGCTTGGAGCCACCGGGGGGAAGTGGCTCCAAGCGATGACTCAGGCCAACGCGTACTGACCGAGTCACGTACGTGTCCTTTTTGAGCGAGGAGCTCGTGGTGTACGGACTCTGTACCCACATGATCTCGTCGTGTAATCCGCGTGAAGCGGACTGATCGACCAGCGGTCATCGCTTCACGCATGCTACAATTCCCCACCTGAGGCCCATGAACGAGACGCGACCGCTCGCGCGGCGTGTACCCGGGGAGCACAAGATATGAAGCGCACCATGCTCGGCGGCAAGATCCACCGCGCCGTCGTCACCGAAGCGAACGTGGAGTACGAGGGCAGCGTCTCGATCGACGAGGACCTGCTCGACGCCGCCGGCATCCTGCCCGGCGAGGCGGTCCACATCTGGGACGTCACCAATGCCGCACGCCTCACCACCTACACCATCGCCGCGCCCCGCGGCAGCGGTGCTGTGTGTGTCAACGGCGCGGCCGCACACCTTGTGAGCGAGGGCGACCTCGTGATCATCGCGTCGTTCGTGGAGATCGAAGATGCGGATGCGCGGACGTGGAAGCCGAGCGCCGTCTTCGTGGACAGCGACAACCGCGTGCTCGAGGTCCGCGGCGAGGAAGCATTCCGCGCGAACTGAGGCACCGGAGCTGCCCGACATCCTTCTCGGCCCGGCTTGTTCCGCGCCACTCCAGCCCGCCATCACCCTCGCGCTCATCCCGCGCTTCCGCTATGATTCGCGCCGAAGGGGAGTAGCTGCCCGGTCCCGCACCGGGAGGCAGGCCGTCATCACGGGTGCATCCACCCCGGCCCTGCCCACGAGACACCTCGCGTGCGAGACCTTCAGGAACCGATGTGTCCTGACCCATCACGCCCTGGAGGAAGCATGTCACCACGCACCCCGACCGACCCCGCGTCGCTCGACCCCGCATTCGTCGTCAAAGCGGCGCACACCGTCCCCGCCGGCGATGTCCTCTCCCGCCTCGACAGCACGCCGAACGGTCTTACAGCCGCCGAGGTGGCCCGCCGCCAGGAAGCGGTCGGTCCCAACGAGCTGCCCGAGGGCGAGAAACGCACCATCCCCGCGATGGTGCTCGACCAGTTCAAGGACTTCCTGATCCTCCTGCTCCTCGGCGCTGCCGTGATCTCCGGCATGCTCGGTGAAGCCGCCGACACGATCGCCATCCTTGTGATCGTCATCCTGAACGCCGTCATCGGCGTGGTTCAGGAGTTCCGCGCCGAGCGGGCAATGGAGGCGCTCCGTGAGATGGCGGCCGAGACCGCTACCGTGCGTCGCGACGGCGTGGCGGCCGAGGTGCCGGCATCCGACCTCACCGTCGGCGATATCGTGCTTCTTGATGCAGGACGCGTCGTGCCAGCCGACATCCGGCTCATCGAGTCGGCCGGCCTCCGTGTGGCCGAGGCGGCGCTCACCGGTGAGTCGCTGCCGGTGGAGAAGTACACCGACGCCGTCGAGGGCGCCGACTCCCCCATCGGCGACCGTTCCAGCATGGCCTACCGCGGCACGCAGGTCGTCTACGGCCGCGGCGTGGGCGTGGTGACCGGCATCGGACTCGCCACCGAGCTCGGCAAGATCGCCCACCTGCTCGGCTCGGCGGGTGACACGAAGACGCCGCTGCAGAAGCGTCTGGCGCAGTTCAGCAAGCAACTCGGCCTGGCCGCGCTCGGACTCTGCACGATCGTCTTCGTGGTGGGCGTGATGCAAGGCGGCGACATCCTCGAGATGTTCATCACCGCCGTAGCCCTCGCGGTGGCGGCCGTGCCCGAGGCGCTCCCTGCCGTGGCGACGATCTCGCTCGCACTCGGCGCGAGCAGGCTCGTGAAGACCAACACGCTCGTCCGGAAGCTGCCTGCCGTGGAGGCGCTCGGCTCGGTCACCTACATCTGCACCGACAAGACCGGCACGCTCACCCTGAACAAGATGACCGTGGAGCACCTTGCGACGGGCGACGCACGCGCGATCGGCCCGGCGGCGCTATCCGGCGACGGCGACGGCCTCGGCTGGCTCGGCCGTGCGCTCGCGCTCTCCAACGACGTCACCGGCAACGACGACGCGCTCGTGGGGGATCCCACCGAGATCGCCTTCTACCGCATCGCCGCCGAGAACGGCTTCGTCCCCACCGAGCTCGCGGTAGAGCTGCCCCGCTCGGCCGAGGTGCCGTTCGACTCGGATCGCAAGCTCATGACCACCGTGCACACGCTGTCCGACGGCAGCTACGTGTCGTTCACCAAAGGCGCTGCGGAGGCGATCCTCGAGCGTTCCCGCGAGGGGATGGCCGCCGACGGTTCCGCGATCCCGCTCGACCCCGATGCGTCAGCCGCACTCGTGGACGGCTGGTCGGCCGAGGGCTTGCGCGTGCTCGCCTTTGGCATGCGCCGCCTCGACACGCTACCTGAAGGCGGCGACTGCTCCTCTCTCGAGGAGGACCTCACCCTGCTCGGCTACACGGGGCTCGTAGACCCACCGCGCGACGAGGCCCGTGAAGCGGTCCACACGTGCAAGACCGCCGGCATCATCCCCGTGATGATCACCGGCGACCATCCGGCCACCGCGCTCGCGATCGCCAAGCGCCTCGGCATCGCGGACCACAAGGAGCAGATGATCACCGGCGCCGAACTCGACGCGCTCTCTCTCGAGGACTTCGAGGGCCGCGTGGAGGGCATCCGCGTCTATGCGCGTGTCGCGCCCGAACAGAAGCTCAAGATCGTGCAGGCGCTGCAGGACCGCGGCGAGTTCGTGGCGATGACCGGTGACGGCGTGAACGACGCGCCCGCGCTCGCGACGGCCGACATCGGCGTGGCGATGGGCATCACGGGCACCGACGTGGCCAAGGAAGCCGCCTCGATGGTGCTGCTGGACGACAACTTCTCATCGATCGTGTCATCGGTCCGCGAGGGTCGCCGCATCTTCGACAACATCCGCAAGTTCATCAAGTACACGATGACCTCGAACTCAGGCGAGATCTGGACGATCCTGCTGGCTCCGCTCCTCGGCATGCCGATCCCACTCCTGCCGATCCACATCCTGTGGATCAACCTCGTGACCGACGGCCTGCCAGGCCTGGCGTTCGCGAGCGAGCCGCACGAGCGCGCCATCATGGAGCGCCCGCCGCGCGCGCCCAAGGAGTCGATCTTTGCCGACGGGCTCGGCACGCATCTGGTCTGGGTGGGTCTGCTCATGGGTGGCGCGTCGTTGTTCATGCAGGCGTGGGCGATGCCGCACTCGCCCGAGGGGCACGACCTGTACTGGCGCACGATGGTGTTCACCGTGCTCTGCCTCTCCCAGATGGGGCACGCGATGGCCATCCGCTCCGACCGCCAGTCGCTCTTCCAGATCGGCCTTCTCTCCAACAAGCCCATGCTCGGCGCGGTGGCGCTCACCTTCGCACTGCAGATGGCGACGATCTACGTGCCGTTCATGCAGAAGGTGTTCAAGACCGAGGCGCTCTCGCTTCGCGACCTGCTGATCGCTCTCGCGCTCTCGAGCGTGGTCTTCTGGGCCGTGGAGATCGAGAAGTCCGTGAAGCGCCGCAAGGACGCGAGCGCCGAGGCGGCAATCGCAGAGGCCTAGCCTTCGAGCCAACCCAGAAGCTCGACCACGCGCCGCTCGTCGGCACCTTCGACGAGCGGCGCGACCGCTTCCAGAAGCGTGCGTGCCCGCTGGCGCTCTCTGGCGGACGCGACGGTACGACCTTGCAGGGAGAGCGCGTCGGCCCGAGCGACGAGCAGCTCGGCGAGCATGTGCGCACGGAAGGTGTCGAGTGTGCCGCCCGCGGAGAGCAGCGTGACAAGACCCTCGCCGGTGAGTGCGTCGACGAGGTCCGCATCGGTGTCGAGCAGGTCCCGAACCGCCTCGCGAGTGAGAGCGATGGCATCTTCGGGACGATGCTCGCGGAGCGCAGCGATCAGGCGGCGCAGCACGTCACCCATCTGCTCGATCTGCCGCAGCAGCCAGTCCGTCTGATACACGCTCGTCCTCGCGGTCGGGGTCCGTGGCTCGAGCATACCAGGCGCAGGCTCCGCTCAGTGCGCTACACGTCCACCCGCCGCAGCATCCGGAGGCCGGCGATCGTGGATCCGGCAAGCAGCACCGTCCACCACACGAGGCTCGACCACAGAGGCAGCGGGTCATGGACCACCGCGGCTGAGTGCGCGGCCTCCATCAACCTGAGCGAGGGACTGACCCACGCGTACCAGGAGGCGTGGATGAACCACCCGAGGATGCGGTCGCCCAGCACGACCCCCACAGTCACCAGTCCCGGCAGCCAGCTCGCGGGGAAGCGCACGGTGAGCGCAAGTACGGCCATACCGATCGCGGCGAACCCGAGCGACAGGTAGAGCGACGTCCCGATCTCGCGCACGAGCATATCGGTGCCGGGCTGCACGGGAGTGAAGAAGAGCTGGCTTGCCACGTCCGCTGACTCGTTCACCTCCCCGAGCGCGAACGCCGACGGCGCGCGGGATATCGTGCCGCCCTCGTAGACCGCGGCCGCAAGCGTGACTCCGAGCGCCCCCGCCTGGAAGACGACGGCAGCGAGCGCCATCGGCAGAGCCTTGCTCACCCACCACTCCCAGCGGCTGCCTGCCCGCACCATGACGATGTGTGCGAACCGGGTCTCCCGATCGCGCGCCAGCCCATCGCACGCGATCAGGACGAAGGTGGTGAGCAGCAGGAAGCCGACGAAGAACATGTTGTTCACGAGTGCGGCATGCACGTCGAAGATGGTCCACCCGCCGAGTCCGACGTTGCGCACATGCGAGCCGACCTCGTCGGCGGCGAGCTTACCCACGACACCCCAAATCAGGAGCCCTGCGAGCCACCGGCGTGAGGTAAACATCCGTACGAGCTCCATGCGGATCAGTGCGATGGTCTGCTTCATCGGGCACCGACCGTCTCCATGTAGGCGCGCTCCAGGCCGCTGCCGTCCCGGTGGATCGCTTCAATCCGCACACCGGCGCCGACGAGCGCCCTGACCACGTCAGGAACCGCCTCCCGCACCCGGATGCGCATCAGCAACGGCCCCCCGCTACCGACCACCTCCACCACGCCGACCGAAGCCACCCGCCCGACGTCTTCAGGCGACGCGACCTCAAGCAGCATCGCCCCCCGCGCCTCGGCATCTCCTGGCGCGTACACGCGCTGCGCACGACCGCCGTGGATCAGGACGACCCTGTCGCACACCGCCTCTACCTCGGTCAGCAGGTGGCTCGTGAGCAGTACGCCCATGCCGTCCCTGTCCGCGAGTTCCCGCACGAGACTCCGCATCTCGATGATCCCCTGCGGATCCAGCCCGTTGGTGGGCTCGTCGAGGACCACGAGACGCGGCCGCTCGCCGATCGCCTGCGCCAGGGAGAGACGCTGCCGCATCCCGAGAGAGTACGCGCGCACCGGTTTGCGGTCCGACGGATCGAGTCCCACGCGTTCGAGCACGCTCTCGGCAGATGAACCATCCGCGGCTCCCCGGATGCCGAACAGCAGCTCGAGATTCCGTCTGCCGCTCAGCGTCTCGATGAACATCGGGCGCTCGACCATCAGGCCCAGGAACGGTAACCGACCGGCAGTGGAGGCGATGTCCCGGTCGAGGACCGTACCCTCGCCCCGCGAGGGGCGTGACATCCCCGAGAGGATGCGGATGAGCGTCGTCTTGCCGGCGCCGTTGGGGCCCACGAGCCCTACGACCTCGCCACGCCGGATCGTCATCGCCACGTCGTCGAGGACCGTCTTGCTCCCGTACACCTTGGCGACGCCCCGTACCTCGACGAGCGGGCGAGCATCGGTACCGGTCCGCGCCCCCCGGAGTGGCGCCGTGTGAGTGTGTTCTGTGTTCATCGGTTCTCCCGTACTCTCAAGAGTGCATACGTTGCCGCGGCCGTCATGCCCAACACGGCGACCCAGTAGCCGACGGTCGTGGCGGGCGTCGCCCACTCGGCGAACGAGCTCAGCATCCGCGCCCGCTCGCCGGGGTTGACCGCTCCGGGAAGCATGAACATGAACGCGAGGTAGGCCACCGACGCGCCGACCTGCGAGACGGTACGTCCGGCACCGAGCGCCGCCAGCAGCATCGACGTTGCGCTGGTGGCAGCAGCGGCAAGGCCGAGGACCAGCACGACAGCGAAGCCGAGGGCGAGCGGCGCGGACGAGGCGAGCTCCTTCCCCCACGGGACGACTGCCCCGGCGTTGGTGGGATCCCACGGCGCGAGGAACACGGCGACCGCGAGCCAGACGACTGCGAGCAACAGGAGCAACAGCGTGGAGCTGACGTACGCGGCGCCGAGTTTGGCGCCGAACCACCGCCATCGCGACCCCGCACGAGTGATCAGCAACGATGCCAGACCCGAATCGAGGTCCTCCGCGAGCGTGCCACCGATGACGAGCGGCCACGCGAGGAAGAACGTCCCCGCGCCGTCGATCTCGGTCAGCCAGAGCATGGAGCCGCTGTTGCGGATGAACCCCCCGATGCCCGGCGCCGACACGAGGCCGTCGTGTCGAACGGCCATCGAACTGATTCCCGCCAGCAACATGACCAGCCCTGCAAGCACGAACCGTCGTCGTGTCATGAGCCGGACGATCTCGTGGCGCAACGCACCGAACCCCCTCATATCGCCTCCCCCCGCGGGGGCGGCCCTCGCCACCCCCGCGCTGCTCCCCCCGGAATACGTCTTAGTAGTTCCAGACCCACGTGCCCGCGCACAGGATCTCAACGGTGTTGAACGTCGCGGAATCCATGCGCACCAAGATGTAGCGCGTGCTGGCGGTCGCGTTGTACCAGAGATCCGTCAGTGGCGCGTACGTGCCGCCCGGGTAGATGGTCACCGTCGAGCCGATCTGCTGCCGGGACGTGTTACAGACAGCGAATCGGATCGGCTTACCGCCGGAGTACTTGTGCCTGACCCCGAAGTCACGGTACGCGTAGACGGCCTTGGCGGTCGTGTACTTGTCCGCCTGGAAACGCGGCACGATGATGCTGTAGTTCGCGGAGCTGGCGGCGAACGCGGATGCGGTGCTGCCCAACGCCAGGACAAGCGCCAGCAAGGCGATGGCGATCACTTTCTTCATCTCGACTCCTCGATTCGATGACGACTGATGCTCGGGAGACCGGGACGCTCGCCTCGGTGACGCTGACACCCACTGCCCTCCTCTCGTGCGCGATATGGCTATGGAACGGCGGAGTCCCCGTGTGGGGATGCCACCATACCGGCAGAGTAGAACCAGAGCCTTACCAGATCCTAAACGGCCTCCGGCCACTGATATCTGGGCTCGGCCACGTCAGGTGTTCTCCACAAGTTCGACACGTTGACGCGACACGAGACGCACACCCCAGACCTACTGTGAGCGCGGGAAGTCCGTACGACACAACGGGGGCTCGATGTCACTCTCGAACGGAATCAAGCGGCACAAGGGCTGGATCGCGCTTGCGGGTCTCGTCGTTCTCGCAGCGACAAGCTACCTGCTCGTGCGGGACGGCGGAGATGCCGAGGCGGGGACCACGTACCAGACCGAGACCGCTTCGCTCGGAACGCTATCGGTGACCGCAGCGGGCACCGGTAACCTTGAGGTCGACGGGACGACCGACGTCTACCCTGCCGTTGCCGGCACGGTCGCGACCATCGCCGTCGCCGAGGGCACAGCCGTCGAGACGGGCACCGTCCTATTCACGCTCGACGCGGCATCGGCGGAGTCGAACACCGCCAAGGCGTTCGCAACACTCCGCCAATCAGAACAGAGCGTGGCACAGGCGCAACTCCAGGTCACCAGAGCGCAAAGCACGCTCGAGGCGGTGGTCGCACGCGCACAGGAGCCGACCCCAACGGCGAGCGCAGCCGACATCGACGTGGCGGAAGGGGATGTCGCGGTGGCGAAGGCGCAGCTTGCATCGGCACAGGCCCAGCTCACCACCAGCGAACTCGCGTACGACGATTCGCGTGCCGCGGAGGACGACCTTGCCGTCATCGCACCCTGCAGTGGCATCGTCTATGCGCTTGAGATCGCCGAGGGCGACAGCGTATCGCCCGGCGCGAGTTCGGGAGCCACCACCACGAGTGGAGCCGCAGGCGGTTCCACCGCGACAAGCGCCGCGTCGTCAGCGCCGGTCGTCATCGCGCCCGCACAGCCGCTTGCCGTCCACCTCACGGTGAACGAGGTCGACCTGCCGTCGCTGGCGCTCGGGCAGCGTGCCGACATCGAGTTCGATGCGTTCCCAGACCTCACCGCGACGGGGAAGGTGTATGAGATCGCCGACAGCGGATCGAACTCCAACGGGGTTGTGACCTTTGACGTGTGGCTCTCGATCGACGTGGCCGATCCGCGACTCCGCTCGGGGATGTCGGCAGCGGCCACTGTAGTCACCGAGGTCGCCAGAGACACGCTCATCGTCTCGAACTCGGCGGTACAATCGGATGGCGATGGCGGTTACTACGTGCAGGTGCTCGACAGCGGCAGCACGGAGCCGCGTCGGGTCACCGTAGAGACCGGCCTTGCGAGCTCGACCCAGACGCAAGTCCTGAGCGGGCTGTCCGAGGGCGACACGGTCGTGACGCAGACGCTCGACAGCACCGATGACACCTCGTCCGGCAGCGGCCTCATGATGCCCGGGATGGGTGGGGGCCCGCGTGGCTGACATCGCTCCCGCAGTGATCGATGCCCGCGATCTGGTGAAGGTCTACGACGGCGCCGGCGCTGAGACCCCCGCGCTCCGAGGCGTTTCGCTCACCGTCCGCGAGGGTGAGTTCGCCGCCGTGATGGGCCCGTCCGGCTCGGGCAAGTCGACACTCATGCACATCCTCGGCTGTCTCGATACGCCGACGCAGGGCACGTACCGCCTCGCCGGTCGCAACGTCGCGACACTCGACGACCACGAGTTGGCACAGGTGCGACGCGAGACGGTCGGATTCGTCTTCCAGGCGTTCAACCTCCTCCCTCGCTCCACGGTGATGCGCAACGTCGTCATGCCGATGCTCTACACGCAGGTGCCGCCCGGCGAACGCGAGGCCCGGGCGGTCGCCGCACTGGAGTCGGTCGGACTCGAGTCGGCGCTGTGGACCCATCGCAGCAACGAGCTGTCCGGGGGGCAGATGCAGCGCGTCGCGATCGCCCGCTCACTGGTCAACAATCCCTCGCTCGTGCTGGCCGACGAGCCAACCGGGAACCTCGACACAGCCACCGGGGATGCGGTCATGGAGCTGTTTGCCCGGCTCAATGCCGAGGGCCGTACAATCGTGCTCATCACGCACGAGCCCCACATCGCCGCCAGGACCAAGCGTGTCGTGCGGATACAGGACGGACTGATCGTCGAGGACGCCGCCACCGTAGGCCACCAGGATGGTGACGCCTGATGCGATTCGCCGACCTTATCTCAGAAACACTCCACTCGCTCACGTCCAACAAGGTGCGGAGCGGTCTTACCATCCTCGGTATCGTCGTCGGTATCGCATCGGTCATCGCGATGATCGCGATCGGTCAGGGGTCGCAGGCCTCTATCGAGCAGAGCATCCAGGCCGCAGGCTCCAATCTGCTGACCGTCTCACCTTCGGCCGGTGGGCAGAGCGGGCCGGGTGCGCGGTCGTTCGGTGCGAGCGTGCAGTCCCTCACCCGTGAAGACGCCGAGTCGCTCGCAGGACTCGCGCTCGTGAGCGGCGTCGCGCCGTCGGCTCAGGGGCAGGCCCAGCTCGTCGCCGACGGGACCAATGCCAACGTGCAGATCGTGGGAGTCACTCCGGCATATGCCACGGTGAGCGGACTCACCGTGGTGAGCGGCTCGTTCATCTCCGAGCGCGACGACGTGGCCAACGCGCAAGTGGTCGTGCTGGGTTCGACGCTCGCCGTGGACCTCTTTGGCGAGGCGGCCGATCCAGTGGGCGAGCACATCCGCTCGGGCAACATGCTCCTTACCGTGGTCGGCGTGCTCGAGGAGAAGGGAGCGGGGCTGAGCAACGCGGACTCGACCGCGTTCATCCCGCTCTCCACCGCGTTCCGGTATGTCACGGGCAGTCAGTACCTGTCCTCGATCGTGCTCACGGTCACGGACGAGGAGCAGATGGACATGGCCGAGGCGTCTGTCGAAGCTACGCTCCTGCAGCGCCACGGCATCAGCGATCCCGACTACGCCGACTTCCAGATCCAGAACATGGCGGACATGCTCGAGACGGTCTCCAGCGTGACGGGCACGTTCACGGCGCTGCTCGCCGGCATCGCAGGTATCTCACTGTTCGTGGGGGGCATCGGGATCATGAACATGATGCTCACCACGGTGACCGAGCGCACCCGTGAGATAGGTCTGCGCAAAGCGATCGGCGCCGACAGCAGCGCGATCTCCGCGCAGTTCCTCGCCGAGTCGATCACGCTCACCTTGATCGGCGGCGTTCTGGGCGTGGTCGCCGGATGGGGCATCGGCTTCGTCGCCGCGAACCTCCTGGGTGTCAGCGCCGTCATCACGATCGATTCTGTACTGCTCGCGGCAGGCGTATGCGCATTCATCGGCGTTGTGTTCGGTTACTATCCCGCGCGCCGCGCGGCAGCGCTGAGTCCGATCGATGCCCTCCGCTACCAGTAGGCGCACAGCCTCACGCAGCCCACGAAAGGAATCACGATGAACCGAACAGCGAAGATCGCAACCCTTGCCGCGGCGACGCTCCTGCTGGCTGGCGCAGCCTTCTGGGGAGGCACCGTCTACCAGCGCAGCGCGGCATCACCAGGTGGCGCTGCGGGCATGGTCGGCGCGGACGGCACTCCGGCGGGGCGTGGTCCGTTCGCCGATCTGAGCGCCGATGAGCAGGCCGAGTTGGAGGACATGACTGACGAGGAACGACAGGCGTGGCTTGCACAGAACATGGGCGATCGCGCCGGCATGGGAGGCCCGGCTCGGGGCGGCACGCTTGAGGGTGAGGTCCTCGAGGTGGCTGACGATACGATCACCCTTTCACTCGAGACCGGATCGCAGACGATCTACACCGATGAGAACACCGTTGTGGCGTACACCGAGGACGCCGTCGGTCTCACGACCGGCGCTACCATCATGGTCGTGTCCGAGCCGACAGCCGATGGCGTTACTACGGCGTCCCTCGTGGTGGTTAAGTAGTCCGGCGGCCGAGGTTGTGGCGCATAGACGGTATGACACACGCAAGAGGCCCCCGCCACATCCGACGGGGGCCTCTTCTCACACAGGTACGCTGCGCGCTACTTCTCCGTCACGATGACGCCGATGTCGCTACCGTCATCCGTCGAGCCGATCGTCACCGTTCCATCCACATCGCGCTTGTTCACGCTGATGATCGCCGTCCGGCCATCGCCACTGCTCGTGTTCATGTCGCTGACGATCTCCCAGCCCTCATCCTCGAACTCGGTCTTGTACCACTCGTAGATGGTCTGAGCGTCGTCCTTCGAGACCAGGTTCAAGTAGAACGAGGCGCCATCCCCACCAGCGATGCTGGAGGCAGACTCAAGATCCGCGTCGTCGTAGAGCGGGAAGTCGTCCGGGAACTCCTCGGGCACCTCTTCGGCGCCGCCCGCGATCGTGACGTCGCCGTCCTCGCCGCTGATGGTGACGCTGTCACCATCGACCTCGACATCTCCGCCGACGATTCCTCCGGCGATCTCCTCGCCGATCTCCTCACCGATCTTGTCTTCCACGGCGGAGCATCCCGCAACGGTGAGCGCGAGTGCCGCCACCAGTAGTCCGAGAACCGTGCGCTTCATCATCGGCCATTCCCCTTCGTGAGTTGCTGACAGGCATAGTCAGATGGCGCCCGCACCATCCCGCGAGTACCCTCGTGGTAGTCTCTCTTGGGCATATACCCCTCCTTAGAGGAGTGATCTTCATGATAGCAAGTATCAGGAACGTGCTACCCGGTGCGGTCGCCTATATGCCGATGAAGGGTCCCTACAAGCAGACGCCCGACGCGTTCGCCCGTCTGTACGAGTGGATCGCCGAGCATGAACTGCGATCCAAGGGCGCACCCACAGCGATCTACTTCAACATCCCGTCCGACTCCTCGGAAGCGGACGCGGTGTGGGAGCTCCAGGTCCAGCTCACCAGTGACGCACCCGAATCAGAGCCGGACGAACGCGGTGTGGGGATCAAGCAGGTCCAGGGGATGCAGGTGGTCACCGCCATACACAAGGGTCCGTACGACAGCGTCCTGCCCACCTACCAGGCGCTGTGGGCCTGGATCGAGGACAACGGGTACGAGCTGGCCGGCCCACCGGCCGAGCGATACCTCAACGGGCCCGACGATGTGGCCTCCCCCGACGAGTATCTCTCTGAGATAATCATGCCGATCATCAAGACCTGAGGAGCGGCCGGCAGGGCATGCGAACTCCGGCACTTGCCCGACCGTCATAGGACCTGAACCGCTCACGATCAAGGAGGTGCACGATGTACACGAAGACCATCGCGCTCGTACTGGCGCTCATGCTCGGCGTCGCGCTCGTCGGGTGCTCGTCGGCCGAGGAAACGCCGGATGCCGAGACACCCGATGTCGAGGCACCGGGCGATGACACCGGAGACGCCGCTGGCCCGGTCGGCAGTGACGTGCCGTCCGACACTCGCCCCGCCAACGGTCTTTACGACCAGGGAGACGGCACCGTGATCGCCCTCGGCACGCTCGAGTGGATCGACCTTGAGGGCGGCTTCTACGCGCTCACCGGCGCACCCGGGGTCGAGGGAAACATCGCGGTGATCCAGAACGCCGACGAGTTCGCCGACGAGCTGGAAGCCCTCAAGGGGAGCGACGTCATAGTGACTGGCGCGCTCTTCGACGGCGCCTCGATCCGGATGGCCGGACCTGAGGTCGTCATCACCTCAATCGATGGCATCGGAGCACAGGGCGCCGCCGAGTAGTCCTACCCGATGCTCGCGTGGTAACTCTGCAGCGAGCGTACTTCACCTGCCGACTCGCGGTGAGCGCGGATACCCTGCGCCGCCGCGAGCGCGGCTGATGTGGTGGTGATGTACGGCACGCGGTGCTTGATCGCCGACTTGCGGATGTAGCTGTCGTCGAACTCGCTCGACTTGCCCGCCGGCGTGTTCACCACGAGCTGCACCTCGCCATTGGTGAGCGCGTCGCTGATGTTGGGACGGCCCTCGTGGAGCTTGAGCACGGGCGTCGTCTCGACGCCATGCCCGGCCAGGAATGCAGCGGTGCCGCTCGTCGACATGATGCGGAAACCGAGACTCGCGAACTCACGCGCGGCAGGCAGGATGCGCTCGCGGTCGCGCTCGGCGATCGTGATGAGCACCGTGCCCTCGTCGGGCAGCCGGGTGCCGGTCGCCTCTTGCGCCTTGTAGAATGCCAACCCGTAGCTGTCGGCCAAGCCGAGCACCTCGCCGGTAGAGCGCATCTCGGGGCCGAGCAGCGGGTCCACCTCGGGGAACATGTTGAACGGGAACACCGACTCCTTCACCCCGAAGTGCGAGATCGGTACGCGCTCGAGGGCAAGCTCGGCGAGCTTCTCGCCCATCATCACGCGCGTGGCCAGCTGTGCCATCTGGATGTTCGCCACCTTCGAGACCAGCGGCACCGTGCGTGAAGCACGCGGATTGGCCTCGAGCACATACACGATGCCGTCGGAGATCGCGTACTGCATGTTCATGAGGCCCACCACGCCGAGCTCGATGGCGATGCGGCGCGTGTAGTCGTCGATGGTGGCCAGATCGGCCTCGGAGATGATGACCGGCGGGATCACGCATGCCGAGTCGCCCGAGTGGATGCCGGCATACTCGATGTGCTGCATCACCGCAGGCACGAACGCGTCCGTGCCGTCGGCGATCGCATCGGCTTCGCACTCGATGGCGTTCTCCAGGAAGCGGTCGATCAAGAGCGGCCGCTCGGGCGTCACGTCGTGGGCGGCGGCCACATAGCGGCGCAGCATCTCCTCGTCGTGCACCACCTCCATACCGCGCCCACCGAGCACGTAGCTCGGGCGGACCATGAGCGGATAGCCGATGGTCGCGGCCGCGTCGAGCGCCTCATCGAGCCCCGAGACCATCGCCGACTCCGGCATCGGGATGCCCAGCCGCTCCATGATCTCGCGGAAGCGGTCGCGGTCCTCGGCGAGGTCGATCGTCTCGGGGCTGGTACCCACGATCGGTACACCGGCCTCCTCGAGCGCGCGGGCGATGTTGAGTGGCGTCTGTCCGCCGAACTGACAGATCACGCCATCCGGGCGCTCCTTCTCGTAGATGCCGAGCACATCCTCCACCGTCAGCGGTTCGAAGTAGAGCTTGTCGGAGGTGTCGTAGTCGGTCGACACGGTCTCGGGATTGCAGTTCACCATGATCGTCTCGCAGCCGAGTCCGCGGAGCGCGAATGCCGCGTGCACGCAGCAGTAGTCGAACTCGATGCCCTGGCCGATGCGGTTGGGTCCGCCGCCCAACACCATGATCTTCTTCCGATCGCTCACCGGCACGGTGTCGGTGCCGTTGTAGGTGGAGTAGTAGTACGCGGCGTCCTCCACGCCCGAGACCGGCACCGGCTCGTACGCGTGCACCATACCGAGCGCGACGCGCCGGTCGCGGATCTCGCACTCCGGCACGCCGAGGAGTCTCCCGAGGTACGCGTCGGCGAACCCATCGCGTTTGGCGCGGACGAGGAGCTCGTCCGGAAGCGCGCCCGGTCGCCCGTCGGCCGCCGCCTTCGCGCCAGCCCCGGCCACACCGTCATCGCCCGCGTAGGCAAGCAGTTCCTCCTCGAGCGCCACCAGCTCGGCCATCTGCTCGATGAACCAGTGCTTGATGTACGTCTTGCCGAAGAGCTCGTCGATGCTCGCGCCCTTGCGGAGCGCCTCGTACATGATCCACTGCCGTTCGCTCGTGGGCTCGGCCAGAAGCGCCATCAGCTCTTCGAGTGTGCGTGTGTGGAAATCCTTGGCAAAGCCGAGGCCCATCCGCCCGTTCTCGAGCGAGCGGATCGCCTTGCCGAACGCCTCCTTGTACGTCTTGCCGATGGACATGACCTCGCCCACCGCGCGCATCTGCGTTCCGAGCTTGTCCACCGCGCCCGGGAACTTCTCGAAGGCCCACCGCGCGAACTTCACCACCACGTAGTCACCGGATGGTGTGTACTTCTCAAGCGTTCCGTCGCGCCAGTACGGGATCTCCGACATCGTAAGGCCGCTCGCCAGCCGGCTCGAGACGAGCGCGATCGGAAAGCCCGTCGCCTTGGACGCCAGCGCACTCGAGCGGCTCGTGCGGGGGTTGATCTCGATCACCACGACGCGGCCCGTGACCGGGTCGTGCGCGAACTGCACGTTCGTGCCGCCGATGACCTCGATGGCCTCCACGATCCGGTACGCCTGGTCCTGGAGTCGCGCCTGCAGCTCCGGCGCGATCGTGAGCATCGGGGCGGTGCAGTAGCTGTCACCGGTGTGCACGCCGAGCGCGTCGACGTTCTCGATGAAGCAGACGGTGATCATGTTGCCGTCCGTGTCACGTACGACCTCGAGTTCGAGCTCCTCCCAGCCGAGAATGCACTCCTCCACGAGGACCTGACCCACCATCGAGGCCTGCAGCCCGCGCGCGACGATCACACGCAGCTCCTCGACGTTGTAGACGATGCCGCCGCCGGTGCCGCCCATTGTGAAGGCGGGGCGGATCACGACCGGGTAGCCGAAGTCCGCTGCCACTCGCTCGGCATCCTCGAAGGTCTCGACGGTCACCCCACGCGCCGTCTCGATGCCGAGACGCTCCATGGTCCGCATGAACTCGAGCCGGTCCTCCCCGCGCTCGATCGCCTCGGGACTCACGCCGATGATGCGGACGCCGTACTTGTCGAGGATGCCCCGGCGCCAGAGCTCGAGCGAGAGGTTGAGCGCCGTCTGGCCCCCGAGGTTCGGTAGCAGTGCGTCGGGGCGGCTTTCGGCGATGATGCGCTCGAGCGTCTCGATGTTGAGCGGCTCGATGAAGGTCTCATCGGCCATCACGGGATCGGTCATGATCGTGGCCGGGTTGGAGTTCACGAGCACGATCTTATAGCCGAGCGCGCGGAGCGCCTTGCACGCCTGCGTGCCCGAATAGTCGAACTCGCACGCCTGGCCGATGACGATCGGCCCCGAGCCGATGATCATGACCTTCTCGATGTCGGTGCGCCTGGACATGCAACGTCCTTCCCTCTTAGAGCCGGACCGGGATGTCCCTGTCGGCGAGATACTCCTTGACCTGACCGATCGTGAAGGTGCGGAAGTGGAACACCGAGGCTGCCAACAGCGCGGACGCACGCCCCTTCTTCACACCCTCGTAGAAGTGCTCGAGCGTCCCCGCGCCGCCCGATGCGATCACGGGTAGATCCGCCGCATCGGCGATGGCGCGCGTGAACTTCAGGTCGTAGCCGGCGAGCGTGCCGTCGCCATCCATGCTGGTGGGCAGCAACGTACCCGCGCCGAGGTCCTCACAGCGGGACGCCCACTCGACGCAGTCGATCCCGGTGCCTCTTTGGCCGCCGCTCACGACCACCTCGAAGCCCGAGGGCATCCCCTCGTTCCGGCGCCCATCGATGGCGATCACGATGCGCTCCGAACCCCACCGCTCGGCGGCCTCGGTGACCAGATCGGGGTATGCAACAGCGGCGCTGTTCATCGAGACCTTCGCGACACCCGCCTCGAAGAGCACCTCTATGTCCGAGAGCTCGTTGATCCCCCCGCCGACGGTGAGCGGTACCTTCCCGAGGACCGCAGCCACATCCTGCGCCCACTGGACTCGTGTCTTGCGACCCTCCACGGTGGCGGCGATGTCGAGCATCGTCACCTCGTCGGCGCCCGCCTCACGGTAGTATGCGGCGTTCTCCACGGGATCGCCCGCGTCGCGCAAATCGACGAAGTTCACGCCTTTCACGACGCGCCCGTTCTTCATGTCCAGGCACGGGATGATGTGAATCGGCCGCACGGACTACCCCCTCCAAAGCGCATACGTTTGTGCGCATTCTACTCTATGAAGCATGCACAAGGCTGCGGTTATTCCATGAAGGTGGAGCACCGTTGGAGTTCACTGGAAGAATCACTCGCCACCCCTTGACACGTGTTCGCCGCATGCCTACCCTTACGCTGTAAGCCTTACGATGTAAGGGTCAGAAGGACTCCGAGGGAACGGATGCGACGATGTTCAAGATGCAGACTTGGCAGCTCGTGATCGTGGTCGCCGTCGCGGTGGCGTGCGTGGGATACATGGCGGTCACGATCGCCCGCATGTTCTCGCGACCCGCGGTCGGCACTGCGACCGTGAGGTCTTCGACTCCCGTTGAGACCGGCCTCATCGGCGCCGAGGTCCCCGACGGGGCCCGCGTGTTCGACGGCTGGTCGTACCGGACTCCCGCGCGGTACGCGGGTCGTGTTCGCGTGGTGGCGACCGACGAGGCCGTGACGATCGCTGGACCTCGCGCACCCGTCGCTCTGTATGCGACCTGGATCTGGCTCCAGGGGATAACGCTCGCACTCGTGCCTGCGGCTCTCGTGCTCGCCGCCGTCAAGCTCGACTGGCGCGCGCTGCTGCTCGCGCTCGGCGTCTTCATCGTGAGCGCCATCGTCATGGCGATCGGCGCAGGAGTGTGGCCGGGTCTTGGCGAGACCGCGCTTGTCGCCGATGGCAGCTTCGAAGCGACGGAGATCCCACTCGATGCGGTCCACGACGTCACCATCGGTGAGGGATGGGCGCGTGATGGACTGCGCCTCGTGATCGCGCCCTACGCGGCGGGCATCGATCCGCTCGCAGCGGGACGGGCCGTCTGCTTCAACGCGCCGGACGGCTTTGGGCACGACCGTAGCTGGGCGATCCACATGCTCTCCGAGGACGACGCGCGCGAGCTCTCGGACCTTCTCACGGGCGGTGACGGCCAATGACACCACGCGAGACACCGCTCACACGCGAGGAGATCCTCGGCGCCGCGATCGCGCTCATCGATGCCAAAGGAACTGACGCGCTCTCGATGCGCAAACTCGCCGGGGCACTCGGTGTGGAGGCGATGACCCTCTACCACCACTTCCCCAGCAAGGACGCCATACTCGACGGCGTGGTCGCCCGCGTCTTCGGTGAGATGCGCATCCCGGAACCGTTCCCCGAGGAGTGGATGGCCATGGCCGAGGAGATGTTCGTCGCATTCCGCCGCGTGCTCGTGGAGCACCCCGGCACGATCGGCTTGCTTGCCCGCCGCCCGCTCAACACGGAGGACTCGGCCGACTTCGTGGAGGCGCCGCTCGCGGTGCTCGCCAGGAGCGGACTCCCGGCTGAGAGGATCGGCCAACTCTACCAGTCACTCGTGGCGTACTCCTTCGGGCACGCGTTCATCGCGAGCGACCGCCCGATCGCACCCGCCGACTCGGCGCTGCGCACCGATGAGGTGCGCTACCCGACGGCGAGGGCCACCGGCCGCGCGATCTCGAGCTTCGATGAGCCGACGTTCCGCGAGACGCTCGGGCACATCATGCGGGGGTTCGCGGGCGGCTAGTCGCCAGCCCGTGCGCCCCCTATCGGCTGCAGTCCGCGGAGCAGCAGTGCTGCCGCCAGCAGGCCCACGGCGGTCCAGGCGCCCCAGACCGGGATCTGCGCCGCCGCACCTTCGATCCCGCGCACGGCACCGACCGCCGATGACATGGCCAGTACCAGCGTATAGGTGAGCCCCTTCACACACATGACCGCCCCGAGGACGTACCCCCATGGCCGTCGTCGCCAGAGCGCGGCCGCACCGAGGATGAAGTACGGGACGACGAGCGTGAGGTCGAGTGCCGCGATGAGCGCGAACGCGTCCTCACCCACCGCAGGCTCCACGCCCCCGAACACCCATGCCGCCCACTGGGCGATCCAGGCGACACCGAGTCCGACACCGGTGAACCCCATGTAGGCGGCCACGATGCGCTCCGGCGTGTGCGCGGAGAAGTGTCCCGCCAGTTCGCCGACGTCGAGCCGCGCCAGCAAGTACACGAGCGCCAGCACCGCGAGCACGAAGAGCACCACGTACAGAGGGAAGACGGCGTTCAGGCGCGCTCCGAACAGGTAGTACGCGTAGTTGTACACAGCGTAAGCGAGCATCCCCGACCACATCAGCTCACCTCGACGCGAGCCTCGGGCGGACGACA
>JAFGAG010000003.1 GCA_016933785.1 Coriobacteriia bacterium
GCGTGGTACCAGGCGGCGAGGTCGTCGTCGTCCACGGGCTCGATGAATCTCACACGGTCGCCGATGCCGAGGCTCTCGACGAGCGCGTCAAGCTCGGGGCGAAGCGGTCCGCGGCCGATCAGGACGAGGTCGGCATCGACGTCGGCCATCGCGCGGACGAGAACATCGGCCCCCTTGTAGTAGATGAGACGGCCCACGAACAGCACGACCGGCCGCTCTCCATGCGAGGGAGCGAGTTCGGCGCGTAGCTCAGCAGCACGGGCGACCCGCTCTGGCGTAGCCGTGAAGCGCTCTACGTGGATGCCGTAGGGCACCACCCGGCACTTGTCGGTGATGCGCGAGAGCTCCCCGCTGTGCTCGACCATGTCGGGGGAGGCTGCAATCACGAGGTCCACTCGGTCGAGCAGCCTATGAAGGACGGGGGCGTAGGCGGCGCCGAGGACGCGCTGTCGCACGATGTCGCTGTGGTAGGTGAGCACGCTGGGGATGTCGTGGCGCTCCCGCCATCCCGAGAGCGCTCCCCTGCCGCCGCGCGCGGCGAGCCAGGACACCTCGCCCCAGGGGTACGGAAAGTGCAGGTGGAAGACGTCGGGGCGGTCGGGACGTGCGGCCTCGTCGGCGATTGCCCGCTTCATGTCGAGTGCGACCGGCGTCGACGCGTAGGAGAACAGCCGACGCAGCCGGGTGACGGCCACTCCGTCGAGCGTCTCGAAGGTCGCCTCGCGACTCTCGTTGGCGACGATCGCGTGGACGCCGTGACCGGCGGCGGAGAGCGCCACCGCGAGGTCTCGCATGTGGTATTCGATGCCACCGAGATGTGGCGGGTAGTACTTGTTGAGCATCGTGATGCGCATGCGCTGCTCGTCCCCTGCCGCTACGAACCGTCGACGAGCATGCGACCCGCTGCCAGCAGGGCGTCGACCTGCGCGAAGTCGGCCGCCTCGGCGTACACGCGCACGAGCGGCTCGGTACCGGAGGTGCGCAGGAGCAGCCAGGCGTCATCGGGAAGCAGGAACTTGATCCCGTCGGTGCGGATGATCTCACGCACCTCGAAGCCAGCAAGCGTCGCGGGTGCGAGCGTGGGCATGGAAGCCACGAACCGCTCCATGACCGCGGGATCGAGCTTGGTGTCGAAGCGACCGTATTCCATCGTGCCGACGGTCGCCAGCAACTCGGCGACAAGCTCGCCGAGGCCCATACCGCGCTGGCCCATCATCTCGGCGAGCAAGAGCGCCATCAGCAGGCCGTCGCGCTCGCGTACGTGAGAGGGGATGCCGATGCCCCCGCTCTCCTCGCCGCCGATGAG
This sequence comes from Coriobacteriia bacterium, assembly GCA_016933785.1. Taxonomy (GTDB): domain Bacteria; phylum Actinomycetota; class Coriobacteriia; order Anaerosomatales; family Anaerosomataceae; genus Anaerosoma. The sequence goes on from JAFGAG010000003.1 coordinate 1,307, forward strand.
CACGTCACCTTTCAGCATCTCCTCGTAGATCCACTTGAAGCCCACGGGCGTGGTGGTGACCTCGCTGCCAAGATACGCGCCGAGGCGGTCGATGAGCACGCTCGTGGAGAGCGTCTTGACGATGCGGCCGCTCATCCCGCGGTCCTCGACGAGGTGGCGTGCCACCAACGCGATGATGCGGTGTGGGTTCACGAAGACGCCGTTGCGGTCCGCGGCGCCGATGCGGTCCGCGTCACCATCGGTGATGAATGCGGCGTCCAGGCCGTGCTCGCGCACGTACTCCTGCGCCTCGGCTATGTGCGGCGGGATCGGCTCGGGGTGCAGACCGCCGAAGCCGGGGTTGCGCTCCGCATGGAGTTCGGTGACCTCGATGCCGAAGGAGCGGAGCGTCTCGGCGAGGTAGGTCTGGCCCGCGCCGTAGAGCGGGTCGACGACCACGTGCAGCCCCGCCTTGGCGATCAGTTCGGGATCGACCATCGCACGCAACGCCTCGAGATAGGGGCCGACGAGGTCGACGGTCTCGACACGCGCCGCCGCCGCGCCCGACTGCGGAACCATCTCGGCGAGCTCGGCCTCCACGCGATCGGTGAAGCTCTTGGGGCTCGCGCCGCCATCGGCCATGCGGAGCTTGAAGCCCAGGTACGGCGCGGGATTGTGGCTAGCGGTGAGCATCACGCCAGCGACGGCCTCCGCATCGTGCGCGACCGCCCAACACAGCGCAGGCGTGGGCAGATAGCGGTCCGAGAGGTGCACGCGTAGGCCGCGGGCGGCCAGCACCTCGGCGGCGGCGCGGGCGAAGCTGCCGGCCTCGAAGCGTGTGTCGTAGCCGACGAGCACGAGCCCGCCCGGGTTTGCAGCGGCGATGACGCGCGCGGCGGCGTCCGCCACCCGGCGCAGGTTGTCGTAGGTGAAGTCGGCGCCGATCACCGCACGCCAGCCGTCGGTGCCGAATCGGATAGCCGAAGTGGTCATGAGCTGACTCCTCCTCGCGTGGGGGATGATGACGCTGTGTGCCCTGCGTCACTACCGGTATTGTGCCACACCGGGGCGGGAGGACAGCCGTGAGCGTGCGGCCGGCGCTCAGAGGCTCGGGCCGAGCACCCGCCGGTAGACGGCCACGGTCAGCTCGGCCGTGCGCGCCCACGTGAAGGTGGCGGCACGGTCGAGGCCCCGCCGAGCGAGATCGGCGGCCAGCGCCGGGTCGGCGAGGAGACGGAGCATCGCTCCGGCGAGAGCGGACGCGTCACCGGACGGAACGACGAGTGCGGCGTCACCCACGACTTCGGGGACCGACGCGGCGTCGGTGCAGACGACCGGCGCGCCGGAGGCCATCGCCTCGAGCGGCGGCAGCCCGAAACCCTCGTAGACCGACGGGAACGCGAACACGGCCGCACCCGCGTAGAGGGCCCGCAACTGCGCGTCGTCGACGCCGTCGACCCACACGATACGTGGATGCCCTGCCCGCGCGAGTGCATGGCCGCGGTACACGTCTGTGGGACTGCCCACCAGCACAAGCGAGACGCCGGGGTCCAGCAAGGGAAGCGCATGCTGCCACGCGTCCAGCAAGACGTCGAGACGCTTGTGGGGTTTCACGCTCGCGAAGCCGAGTACGTACCGGTCGAGGCTCTGCACCGCATCCGGCAGCTGGCCAGCATCCGACCCGAAGTCGTCCGCGGCGTACGGGGTGAGGGTGAGCTTCTCGTCCGCCGACGCGCTGAACTCACGCACGGCCGCTGCGGTGGACCGGGATGGCACGATGATGCTATCGGCGCCCCGGATCGCGCGCCCCACCAGCAGGCGGTACGTGGCGCGCCGCACCGAGGAGGGCATCACCGCCGGCACGGCAAGCGGGATGAGATCGTGGACGGTGACGACCAGCGGATGAGGAAGCGGTGTGGGTGTCGGGAAGTGCAGGGAGTGCACGAGGTCGGGCTGGACGCGCCTGACCGCGCGTCCGTAGGCGCGCATGCCGGCGAGTCCGAATGGATGGCCCTCGGCCTGGATGGACTCGGCATCGGGAACAGGAGGCGCCTCACCGGGTGCGACGAGCTGGACGATCGAGACATCACCGCGTTCGGCGAGCGCACGGGTGAGGCTGCGCGTGTAGCGACCCACGCCAGTCCAGTCGGCCATGCGGCAATCCAGGAGGAGACGGGTCACCCCAGGCGCTCCATGTCGGCATCCACCATCATCGCCACGAGTTCGGAGAACCCCACCTTCGGCGACCAGCCGAGCACCCGTCTTGCCTTGCTCGCATCGCCCTGCTGTATGTTCACATCGAGAGGCCGGAAGAATGCCGGATCAACGACGACATGCTCACGGTAGTCCAGCCCGACATGCGAGAACGCTACCTCGCAGAACTCCCGGACCGTGTGCACTTCACCGCTCGCCACCACGTAATCGTCGGGTCCGTCCTGCTGGAGCATCAACCAGATCGCGTCGACGTAGTCGCCAGCGAACCCCCAGTCACGTCGGGAATCGAGATTCCCCAGCCGCAACTCACTCATCAGGCCGAGCTTGATGCGCGCCACCCCGTCGGTGATCTTGCGCGTGACGAAGTCCAGGCTTCGCAGCGGCGATTCATGATTGAACATGACGCCGTTACTCGCATGCAGCCCGTACGATTTCCGATACGCGGCGACCAGGTGGAACGCGTACGCCTTGGCGATCGCGTACGGCGACTCCGGGCGGATGGGTGTGGTCTCACACTGGGGCGACTCTTCCGCGTTGCCGAACATCTCCGCTGAAGACGCCTGGAACACGCGCGCATGCGGGGCAGCGGCGCGGATTGCTTCCAGAAGACGGAGTACGCCGACAGCGTTGATGTCCGTCGTCGTGAGGGCATCGCTCCATGACTGCCCAACCGAGGACTGCGCAGCGAAGTTGTACACCTCGGCAGGCGCCGATGTCTCCACCGCGGCGAGCACCGACGCCATGTCGGTCAGGTCGGCCTCGATGAGATGCAGGCGCCCCTCGTACTGCCCCATCCTGTCTGCGAACGCACCGGGGCATGGGCCGAGCACACCGAAGACCTCGTACCCCTTCGCCAGCAGCATCTCGGTAAGGTAGGTACCGTCTTGACCGGCGATGCCGGTGATCAGGGCTCGCTTCGGCACGATGCCTACACTTCTGCCTGTGCCCCTAACGGGACAGCCTGGCCAGATCGGAGTCCACCATCATCTCGACGAGGTCGCGGAAGCTGACCTGCGGCTCCCAGCCGAGGACCTCGCGCGCTTTGCTCGAGTCACCGTGCAGGAGTTCCACTTCGGCCGGACGGAAGAAGCGGGGATCGCTCACGACGTACTTCTCGTAGTCGAGCCCCAACCGCGAGAACGCGATCTCACAGAACTCGCGGACGGTGTGTGTCTCGCCGCTCGCGACGACGTAATCGTCCGGCTCGTCTTGCTGCAGCATCCGCCACATCATCTCGACGTAGTCGCCCGCGAAGCCCCAGTCGCGAGAAGCGTCAAGGTTGCCGAGTCTCAGCTCGCTTTCCATCCCGAGCTTGATGCGAGCGGCCCCGTCGGTGATCTTGCGGGTCACGAACTCAAGCCCCCGGCGTGGCGACTCGTGGTTGAACAGGATGCCGTTGCTCGCGTGGATGTCGAAACTCTCGCGGTAGTTGAGCGTGATGTAGTACCCGTAGACCTTCGCCACGCCGTAGGGCGAGCGGGGGTGGAACGGTGTGCTCTCGGTCTGTGGCGTCTCTTTGACTTTTCCGAACATCTCGGATGAGGACGCCTGGTAGAAGCGCGAATCCGGCTTCTCGCGTCGGATGGCCTCCAGAAGCCGTGTGACTCCGAGAGCGTCAACGTCACCGGTGTATTCCGACTGCTTCCACGAATCGGCAACGAACGACTGCGCCGCGAGGTTGTAGACCTCGTCAGGCTGGGACTGTCGCATGGCGTCGATGAGCGACGCCTGGTCGCTCAGATCACCGGAGATGAGCGTCACCTTGTGCAGCAGGTGGTCGATGCGCTCGAACGAGCCCGTGGATGCCCGGCGAACGAGCCCGAAGACCTCGTAGCCCTTGTCGAGCAGAAGCTCGGCCAGATAGGAGCCGTCCTGACCGGTGATGCCGGTGATGAGTGCACGGGTCACAGCGGAGTCCAATCACGAAGGTACTGCCTGGCGTGGACATCATATCAGCATGCGTCATCTCACCCGCTGTCGCGCGCCCAGTCATCCTCGAGACGGACGATGTCATCCTCACCGAGGTAGCCGCCGACGGCGACCTCTATGAGCTGCAGCTGGGCATCTCCGATGTTCTCCAGGCGATGCACGCAGCCAGCAGGCAGGAAGACGCTCTCTCCAGCGCCGACCTCGATCTTCTGCGCATCGCGAGTCACGAGCGCGGTACCCGCGACCACGACCCAGTGCTCGCTTCTGTGCGCATGCTTCTGGAGACTGAGACGAGCACCGGGTTTCACCTCGAGCAGCTTGATCTGGTAGCCGGGACCGCGAAGCAGGCTGGTCCACGACCCCCACGGCCGCAGCGAGACCTTGGGCTGCGTGACCTCAGGCGCACCGAGTGCTTTCAGCGCATCCACCACCTGGCGGACGTCCTGTGCGCGATCCTTGGGAAGCACCAGCGTCGCGTCCATGGTGTCGACGACGATCAGGTCCCGCACACCAAGCGTCGCCACGAGCCGATCGGTCGAGTACACGATGCTATCGGCGCTGTCTATGTCCACACCTCGCCCACTGCGTACGTTTCCCGCAGTGTCCGCCTCGGCGACATCCTCCAGCGCGAGCAGCGAACCGACGTCGCTCCACTTGAGGGGCGCAGGAATCACCGCCACCTTGTCTGAGCGCTCCATGACCGCGATGTCGATGGAGACCGGTGTGAGCTCCGCGAATCGCCGACGCGCCTCGTCGCCATTACGATCGGCGATCGGCCGGGCGGCTATCCAGCGAGCCACCTCAGCGATCCGCGCCCCGTTACCGCCCGCCGCATCAAGCTCCTCGAGCACCCGGGCGGCCTTCATAACGAAGATGCCTGCATTCCAGTAGTACTCACCGCTCACCAGGAACGCGTGCGCGCGTTCCTGGTCCGGCTTCTCGACGAACTCAGCGACCGCGTGGGGAGTGACCGCACCAGCGCTGAACAACGGAAGCTCCTCTGCGGCCCGGATGTAGCCGTAGCCGGTCTCGGGACGCGTGGGGGTGATACCGATGGTGACGAGGTAGCCATCGGCGGCGGCCGCTACAGCCGCGCCGAGACAGTCCTCCCACACCTGCCCCCCTTCGAGTAGGTGGTCGGACGGGAGAACGACCATGACGGCCTCGGGGTCATCGGCCATCAGCACCGCCGCACCCAGAGCGATCGCCGGCGCGGTGTTGCGGGCGATCGGCTCCTGGATGTAACGGACAGCATGAAGGGCCGTATCCGGCTGCGCCGTCAGGTGATTGCGGAGCTCATCGAACAGGCGCTCATTCGTGACGATCACAACGTTGTCACCGCCACCGGTGAACGGAAGGATGCGGTGTACCGCCTGCGCTATGAGGGACTCCTGCCCGAAGGTGGACAGCAGCTGTTTTGGACTCAACTCTCGCGATAGCGGCCAGAAACGCTGTCCGCTGCCGCCGGCGAGAACCGCTGCATAGACGTGCTCCATATGCGCATCACTTCCTGTGTCGATCGCGCGATCGCGAGAGATGGTGCCCGATCGGAACCAGTCTATACCAGCCCGGTGAACCAGCTCATCCGCCGGAGGGGTGCCTCACGATCGCCCCAAGACGCGAGACAAGCTTGAGCCCCCAGAGGCCGTAGCGGTCGCAGTAACGCTCGAGGCTCTCCCGGTAGGAGGCCGCAACGACCGGCGAAGGCGCGTCGGATCGGCCAAGGTGGTGTGTGACGCGCGCGACAGGCTCGACGAGCACATCCCAGCCCTCATCGTGCATCCGGTGGCACCAGTCGACGTCCTCGTAATAAAGGAAGAAGCCATCGTCCAGCAGGCCGACCTTCGTGATGGCCTGTGACCGTACCAGCATGCAGGCACCGGTCACCCAGTCGACGGACGTACAGGCGTCGAACCCCGTGGGACTGAGCGCGCGGTTCCCGCGCAGCCGCTGCCACATACGCCAGATACGGATCCCGATCATCGACGCCAACGTTGGAAAAGCACCGAACGAGTTCGCCTGAAGCGTTCCGTCAGGGTTCTCAACATGGGGGCCAACGATCCCAGCCTGCGGGTGGTCATCTGCACATGCGCGCAGCCGCTCGAGCGCCGAGGGCCTGAGTTCGGCATCAGGATTGAGCAGGAGAGCGAAGCGCTCGCTCGTCTCCGCGAGCACGATGTTGTTGGCGGCAGCGAAGCCGTTGTTCTGCACCCGGCGCAACGTGATCCCAGGATGGCGCTCTGCCACCCGCTCCGGCGCGCCGTCGTGCGAACCCGAATCCACGATCGTCACTTGCGCGGCCCCGGTCTGCTCCACTGCGCTCGCCACGGCGGCATCCAGCAACTCCCCTGCATCGTGGGCGACGATGATGACGCGCGTATCACGCACGGTCGGTGCGCCACCGCCGAGTCGCTCCTGCGCGACGGCCTCTGCGATGAACCGCCCGAGCGCATCCTGCCAGGGCGGCATGACGACACCGATTGCCGCCGCCTTGGAGCAGTCCAGCACGGAGTTCGCGGGGCGAGCGGCCTTGGAGGGGAACGCATCGGCAGTGACCGGGATGAGCCGCCGTTCGAGCCCGGCAAGACGGAGAACCTCGGCCGCCAGCTCGTAGCGAGAGCACGAGCCGGTGCCAGCGAGGTGGTACAGCCCGGTAGCGCCAGCGTCGACCAGGCCGAGGACGCCGCGGGCGAGGTCGACCGTGTAGGTCGGTGAGCCGGACTCATCGGTCACCACGGAGAGCGTGTCGCGCTCACGCGCGAGGTCGAGGATCTTCGTGGGGAAGTTGACGCCGCTCTCGCCGAAGACCCATGCCGTGCGCACGGTGAGCGCGCCAGGATACGCCTCGGCAACCGCCCGCTCCCCCGCCAGCTTCGATGCGCCGTAGACGGAAAGCGGATTGGGCGCATCGCTCTCGGCGTAGGGGCCGAGCTTGGCGCCGTCGAAGACGAAGTCGGTGGAGACATGCACGAAGCCGTGACCTGCCGCGCGGGCGGCCTCCGCGAGGATGCGCGCGCCGTGCTCGTTCACCCGATAGGCGAGATCGGGCTCGTCCTCGGCGCGCTCCACGTTGGTGTAGGCGGCGGCGTTTACGAGCACGCCGCGCTCACCGTCGCCGAGAGTTGCGGCAAACGCACCGACCACGCCTGCCACCGCGGCCGCATCCGTGATGTCGAACTCAGCCTCGGGCGGCGCCTCGCAGCGCAGAGCGCGCTCCGCGCACACCCGCTGGAGCGCCGAGCCGAGCATGCCGCTCGCGCCCGCGATGAGGTAGGCGCTCGTCACAGCGCTAGCCCCGCGTCTCGTACCAGCGGGCGCGCCAGTCGGCGAACTCGGCGGTGCCGTGCTTGATCTTGTGCCACCACCACTCGTTGTCGCGATACCACCGGATGGTGTCGCGCAGGCCGGCCTCGAAGTCCACCTGCGGCTGCCAGCCGAGCTCGGTCTTGGCCTTCTCGCAGCTGATCGAGTAGCGGCGGTCGTGGCCGGGGCGGTCGGTCACCTGCTTCACGGTCGTGTCCCACGAAAGCCCCAGCTCGTCGAGGATGATCTCCGTGATCTCGCGGTTGGTGCGCTCGTTGCCGCCGCCGATGTTGTAGACCTCGCCGGGGCGGCCGGAGAGCAGCGCGGCCTCGATGCCGTCGGCGTGGTCGTCTGCGTGCAGCCAGTCCCGCACGTTCATCCCGTCGCCATAGAGCGGCAGCTGCCCGCCTTCAAGCGCGTTGGTGACGAAGAGCGGGATGAGCTTTTCCGGGTACTGGTAGGGGCCGTAGGTGTTCGAGCCCCGCGTGATGAGCGCCGGTGTGCCGAAGGTGGTGTGGTACGCGAGCACCTGCAGGTCCCCGCCGGCCTTCGAGGCCGAATAGGGGGAAGACGCGCTGATGCGGTCGGTCTCGCAGAAGGAGCCCTCGTCGATCGAGCCGTAGACCTCGTCGGTGGAGACCTGGACCATTCGGGAGATGCCGCGCTCGCGCACCACCTCGAGGAGCGTGTGGGTGCCGAGGATATCCGTCTTGAGGAAGTCCTCGGGCGAGTCGATCGAGCGGTCCACGTGCGTCTCGGCCGCGAAGTTCACGATCGCGTCGATGCCGCCGGCGCCCTCGATCGCCCCCCCAACGGCCTCCCGGTCGCAGATGTCGCCGCGCACGAAGCTGTAGCGCGAGTCGGCCTCAACGGTCTTCAGGTTGTCGAGGTTTCCCGCGTAGGTGAGCTTGTCGAAGACCGCGATCTCCCAGTCGGCGTGCTTTGCGAGCATCCGGCGCACGAACGCCGAGCCGATGAATCCGGCGCCACCACAGACGAGGAGCCTCATCCGTTCTTCACGCCCCAGTCGTAGCCGATCTCCGGGTCGTCGAAGGGCCGGCGGAACTCATCGGGGTTCTCGTAGTCGTAGAGCTCGGTGGGGATGTTCACGATCATGGCAGGCTCGGTGCCCACCGGCGTGAACCCGTGGTAGACGCCGTTGGGGATGATGACCATGCGCTGTCGCTGCCAGCCGATGACAAACTCGTTGGTCTCACCGAACGTGGGCGAGCCGTCGCGCCGGTCGTGCAGCACGACTTTGGCCATGCCGCTCACGCACACGAAGTGGTCCGTCTGCTTGACGTGGTAGTGCCACGCCTTCACGACACCGGGGTAGACCATGGTGACGTAGCACTGCCCGAAGTTCAGGAAGTCGGGGTCGTCGCTGCGCCACATCTCCATCA
>JAFGAG010000049.1 GCA_016933785.1 Coriobacteriia bacterium
AGGATGGGCCGCTGCATGCTGTACGCGAGCGGCGAGGCGGCGAGCGCGTCGGGGAACTCATCGCCACGCGCGATGAAGACGGTCGGCCAGAACACGCTTGCCCGCTCGGCGATCCTGCGCGCGACACGCGCCGCTGTCTCGTAGCGGTCCTCGCCCGCGATGCGGTCGACATCACGGGTGGCGTCGAGTGTCGATTCGACGCCCGCCGAGACGGCCCCTTCGCCGCCGACGATGATGACGTCGCTCACGCCGAGAGTGGTCAGCGCGCCGCTGACGACCGCCGGCACCGTGTTGGGCTGCACGAGCAGAAGCGGCGCGCCGTACGAGCCGGCGAGGCCGGCGGCAGACAGGGCATCCGGGAAGTTCTCTCCACTTGCGATGATCGCAGTGTCCGCCGAGTCGAACGCGGACAGCGCCACTTCTGCCGCCGTCTCGTACCGGGTGCCACCCTGGAGCGCGCCAAGCACGATCTCCGGACGTTCGAAGGCGCCCATGTCCGGTAGTGCCGAGCCATTGCCGTCGCCGTCGATCGGGCGTGCCGACCCGTAGCGGTCGGTCGCCGCCGCGGTCGCAGGGTCAGCCGTGTCGATGCACGGTGACCCCACCCGAAGCCGCGCGTCCCAGTTGGCGGCATCGACCAGCATCGGGTCACCGGTGATGTTGCCCGACCCGCTGGCGGCCCCATCAGAGTCTGTGAGGCTCGAGTGGTCGATAGTGCCCGCGAAGATGTCAGTTGAAGCCTCCGGATTCCAGTAGATGGAGTTTCGGACATCGATGCCTGCGCTGTCCCCGCCGAGCGCGACCGCACTTCCCGTGGATGCCACTACCGTGTCGTTGTTCTCGGACAAGTCTGCGCCCGTCACGTGCCACGCCGAGCCGTCGGAGGCAGCCGAGCCACCGACGACGTTGTTCTCGGCATCGACGCCGATGTTCATGACGAAGCCGAACCCACCGCGCAGGCCTGCGCTGTTCCCCCAGGCGTTACTCTCAGAGATGGTGACCGGACTGCCGTGCACCACGGCGAGCGCACCGCCGTCGTTTGTCGCGGTGTTGCTGTAGAACGCATTGCCCTCGAACCGGTGTCCGTCGCCGGGCTGCACGCCGCCGTTCAGGTAGACCGCACCGCCCATGCTGCCCGTGCATCCAGAGAAAACGTTGTCCTCGCACAGGAGCGGCCCCGCATTCTCGTCAACGTAGATGGCACCGCCGCCGCCGTTGGCCGCGTTGTCCGAGAACGAGTTGCTATCGAGCGTGGCGCTGGCATGCGCCCCGATCCAGAGCGCACCGCCCCCGCCGAGCGCGTGATTGCCGTAGAACGCGTTTTGCTCGAGAAGCGGATACGCGGGATCCGGACCGACACTGCCGACCCAGAGCGCCCCCGCGTTCGACATGGCGTCGTTGTCGGCGAAGACGCACTCCGTGATGCGCGGTGTGTCCGCCGCACTGAGCCCGTTGTTGATGAGCGCATAGAGAGCCGCAGCCTGGCACACGCCGCCACCCGTGAACGTCAGTCCTTGCACATAGTCGCCCGCGTCTGTTGGGTTCCAGTACATGACCTGGCTGAGGCCGTTGCCGACGATCCGCGTGAGTTCGGCGCCCTCCACACCCACGAAGGACTCTCCCGATGCGACCAGCGGGAACGTCTCACCGTTGTCGGTGTCGTACTCGCCCGGCATGATCATGAGTGTGTCGAGCGAGTTCGCCACTGCAAGAGCGTGCGTGATCGTCTTGAACGGCGCCGCTTCCGTACCGGCGTTCGCGTCCAGGCCGTGGGCCGCGTCCACCCAGAAGGTCATCGGCAGGCCGTTCGCCGCCGCCGGCAGATCCGCCGCCGGCACCATCAGCGCCACGAGTGCGACCACCACCATGCACCTGAGCGCGCGCGAGAAGCGCGCATGCCTTGGCCTGCGCGATGCGTCCATATTCGGTTCCTCCCTCACGCTCGGCGGGCCACCCCCCAGGGCTCGCGTCCGCCTCATGGACGTTCGTACCCCGATGCGGTAGCTGCTAGCCGTCGGCCCTGCCTCCGCACGGATGGCGGCCGACAAGGACCCGGTGGAGGCGCTCAGCAACGAGTAGTCGGGCGTCACCTGGTCGATCCCCGGCGTTCACGCCCGGGAGCGTCTCTCGCGACGCCAAGAGCCTATCTGGCCGATGTTGATCGCCACCTGTCGCACCCAGACGAGGAACGGGACGACCGTCGCGACGGCCCAGAGCGGCAGACCCGCACGCTGTCTCCGCTGCAGGAGAAGCGGGTAGGGTCGTGCTCCCGCATACAGGATCGCCAGAAACGCTGTCCACACCGCAAGCAGGACCGGCACGATGAACCCCGGATATGCGAATCCCAGCCAGGCGAGGCCCACGATCAGCGCGAGCGACCATACCGGTGATGCGGGCTCGAGCACGAGATGCAGCAGGCCCGGCCGGTGGAGGGCATACTTGGACACGCCTACACGGATGTTCCAGCGGACGTAGGCCGCAAACGGGATATGTGGCTTGTGGTAGACATCCATGTCAGGTACATACTTCAGCAGACCGCCGGCCGACCGCAGCCGCCGCGAGAGGTCGACGTCCTCTCCTCCTCCGTCGAATCTTCTGTCGAACCCGCCCACAGCCAGCAGGTCCGAGCGTCGAAACGCACCATTGCATCCCGCGATGAACTCGATCCCGTCCGCTCGTGAGGGGTCCACGTTCGCATCGAACCCGATAGAGCCGCCTGCCGGGTGGCCGACCGCGGCCACGCATCGCCCGAAGAAGCCGGTGTCCGGGGGCGGGAAGGCGTTGCCACCAACACCTGTGACTCGTGGATCGGCGAGTCCGGCAACCGCGGATCGCAGCCAGTTTGGGAGCGTTATGCAGTCGGCGTCCGTGAATGCGACGATGCCGTGGTTCACACTACCGAGACCCACGTTCTTCTGGTGAGCAAACCCTCTCTCTGAGGTGAGGACGCGTACGAGGGGATACTCGGCTGCGATCCGGGCAGTCGAGTCGGACGAGGCATCTACAACGAGTATCTCGAGACAGTCCCTGGGGTAGTCGAGCGCAACCAGAGATTCCAGGCAGTGCCGGATGTTGTGCTCCTCGTTGAGGGTGATCACCACGACCGATACGCCCGGCGTTCGGCTGTCGGTCGCGTCAGTCATCGTTCAGGTACTCCCACGCGAGGACACACCCTTCGATCACAGCGTCGTCGTAGACGCATTCTCGGCAGAAGGGCAGGCTGTTGCGGTTGCGCTGGAAGGCCCGCCGGATGGTCTGCGCCCGCTCTCCGAACCAGATGTCCTCGAAGCTCGAGTCGTGCAGATTGCCGAAGGCGTGGTTGGCCCCCATGTCGAACTCGCATGCCAGTATCGAGCCATCGGGGAAGAGGGTCGGTTTCGTCCAGGGGAAGCGGCAGTTGTACTCAGCCCGGGCCCGCTTGCGTGTGAAGTCGCGTCCGTACTCGTACCAGCGCAGCCCCGTGGTCCCGGGCACCCGCGCTCGGTCCCATTCGGGATCGCTGTAGCCTGCCTGGCGGGTCGAGAACGCCTTGAAGCTCACCATGTCGACGCCAAGCTCCCTGGCGAGGAGCTTGAAGTCCTCCACCTCGGCCTCGTTCTCTCGGGTGACGACCATTCGCAGGTTGATCAGGGGTTTGGACGAGCCCGCCCTCTTCTTGGCTTCAACGAGCAAGCGGGTGTTGTCCACGACCGCGCTGTACGAACCTCCCGGACGTGTGCGTGCGTACGTCTCAGGGTTGGTTCCGTCGAGCGCCACGATGATGGCGTCCAGACCGGAGGCGACCATCTCGCGTGCATGGTCCTCGCCGAAGTGGTTGAGGTTGCTGCTCGTGACCGTGAGCACGTTGCGACGGCTTGCCGACTCGATCATCCGATAGATGTCCGGATTGAGGAGGGGCTCTCCCCACGCCCAGAGGATCGCGTAGAGCAGATACGGTGCGGCCCCGTCCATGAACTTCTCGTAGATGTCGAACGGCAGGAACGTCCGGGCCGCGGTCGCTGGATCGTGCGCAGGGCAGCGCTCGCAGTGCACGTTGCACACGTTCGCCGGCGAGATGTGTGCCATGTATGGGTAGCCCTGGACGGTGGCGACGGGAAGCAGCCGATTGCTGGCGATGCGGACGAGATTGGTGAGCTTGCGCCCGCGGATGCCTGTGGCGACGAGAGGGATGCGATCGAACTCGAAGGCCAGCTCCCCTCGAGCGGCGATGCGGACTGCGTTGCGAGCGAGAAACCTGGCGTCCACGCTCAGCTCCTCTCCGCATCGAGCGCGCACAGCATTGTCCGGAGATGCGCGGTAAGCGACGCTCCGGGTAGTGGGCGATCGGACGGGTCGGGTTCCGGCTCGTGCACGTTGCGCGCGAGACGGATGATCTCGTCACGCAACAGGATGCCCGACCCGCGTGCCACATACGCGAGCCCTTCGCGCTCCAGCATGTCGGCGAACGGGCACTGATGGTCATCCAGGTGTTCGCCGAGACTACGTCGCCTCGGAACGAGGATCGGCACCCTGTTCAGGGCCCGGCAGGCCATGACCGTACCGACTCCCGCATGGGCGACGACAGCGTCACAATCAGTGATCCGTGCCGACATCTCCGGGTTGCTCAGGTACCTGGAGCCTGCCGCGGCCGTGACCGGAGTACGCGAACTCCCGTACTGGATGAACGTGTCAGGATCGAGCAGTCCGTCAGACACGGCACTCTCGATGGCGGAAACGAGGCGCTCGAACGGGAAAGCCTCGAGCCCGACCGTCACGAAGAGCTTCACAAGACCCGTCCCTCATACCGGGCTCTCGGGTAGCGTTCGGTCAGCCCGGGCCACTGCACCAGGAACTCGCTCGCAAGATGATAGGTGATCCGGCCCGAGAGCGAGAGGTCGCTGACGCGGGCAAGTGATTCGATGTACACGCCGGCGATCTGCCGCAGGCGTGCCACAAGAAGGAACGGCACTGCCACGCCAGCACCCGTGGACACCACAGCCATGGGTCGCTCACGTGAAAGCACGCGCCAGGCGAGCACGGTGTTTCGGGCCAGGTTCACGAGGTTGCGATTGGTCGGACCGTACGCGCATATCATGCGCTGGCCGCGCAGGACGGAGCGGGTGTCGTGTGAGTCGAACGTGATCCAGACCGGCTCGAAGCCGCGCCACGCCTCCTGCAGACGGTAGAGTTCGGCAAAGTGCCCGCCCGATGAGCAGACCAGACATACGACAGGCCGAAGACCGGCCGCGCCATGATCGTGCGCACAAGCGGGGGTGTCGATGTCTGAGGCAGCCCGGGCGGTCAGCACGCGGTCGGCCGGTCCCTTCTCGTTGTTTCACCCGATTCTGATGATGAGGATAGACTTCAGGGTGCCGCGAGCCAACCCACGATCTCGGCCCATGACTTCCTCTATGTGGGCAGCACGCCCATGCTCTTTCCCACCCGGATGAACGCGTCCACGGCGCGGTCGAGCTGCTCGTCGGTGTGCGCCGCGGAGATCTGCACCCGGATGCGCGCCTTGCCCTTCGGCACCACGGGATAGCTGAAGCCGATCACGTAGATGCCCTCACTGAGAAGTGCGTCGGCCATCTGGTGCGCGAGTGCCTCGTCGTAGAGCATGACCGGTACGATTGGGTGCTCGCCCGGGCGGATATCGAAACCTGCCTCGGTCATCCGCACACGGAACGAGCGCGCACTGCGCTCAAGCCGGTCGCGAAGCTCGGTAGTCTCGGAGAGCAGGTCCAGGACCGACACGGTGGTGGCTGCCACCACCGGAGCGAGCGTGTTGGAGAACAGGTACGGTCGGCTCTTCTGCCTGAGCCACTCGATGATCTCGGCCCGCCCGCTTGCACAACCGCCCGATGCACCGCCGAGCGCCTTTCCGAAGGTGGTCGTGACCACGTCCACGCGGCCGGTCACGCCGCAGAGTTCGGGCGTGCCTCGGCCCGTCGGCCCCACGAAGCCGGTCGCGTGCGAGTCGTCCACCATCACGAGCGCGTGGTAGCGCTCGGCCAGATCGCAGATCGCCGCAAGGTCGGCGATATCGCCGTCCATCGAGAACACGCCGTCGGTGGCGATCACGCGGTAGCGCGCGTCGGCCGCCTCGGCGAGCTTCGCTTCAAGGTCGGCCATGTCCGAGTGTGCGTAGATAAGGCGCCGCGCCTTGGTGAGCCGCACGCCGTCGATGACGGAGGCATGGTTGAGGGCATCGGCGAGGATCGCGTCCTCGGCGCCAAAGAACGGCTCGAAGTACCCGCCGTTCGCGTCGAAGCACGATGAGTAGAGGATCGTGTCCTCGGTGCCGAGAAACTGCGAGAATCTCCGCTCGAGCTCCTTGTGCACTCCGAACGTACCGCAGATGAATCGCACCGATGACGTGCCGAATCCCCATCGGTCGAGCGCCTCATGTGCGGCAGCGACGACGCGTGGGTCATCGGCCAGACCGAGGTAGTTGTTGGCGCAGAAGTTGACGACCTCGAGCGGCTCGCTCGCACTCGGAGCCGCCACAGCGATCTCGGGCCCCTGCGGCGAGACGATCACCCGCTCGCTCTTGTAGAGGCTCGCCTCACGCAGCCCCTCGATCTCCATCCTGAGCGCGTCCCGCATCGTTCCGAACATCGTCAGCCTCCGCTATCGGTCAGTCGTGCATCAGCACTCGCCAGAATCGTTCGCCTCGGCCACCTGCAGGATCACTTTGCCGCTGTTGCCACTGATCATCGCCGAGAAACCCGCCTCGTACTCCTCGAAGGGGAGCTCGTGCGTAATGACCGGAGCGATATCCAGCCCGCTCTGCAGCATCGTCTGCATCTTGTACCAGGTCTCCCAGATCTCACGGCCGTAGATCCCTTTGATGGTGAGACCACGGAACACGACCTCGTCCCAGTCGATGCGGACGGGCCCCGGCGCGATGCCGAGGAGCGCGATGCGGCCGCCGTTGTACATGCTCTCGAGCATGGTCTCGAACGCCTCGCCGTTGCCGCTCATCTCGAGCCCGACGTCGAAGCCGACCATCCCGAGATCATGCATCGCCTCGGCGATCGACTCGCGCGTCACGTTCACGGTGCGCGTGGCGCCCATGCGTGCGGCCAGTCCGAGCCGGTAGTCGTTGACGTCGCTGATGACCACGTTGCGGGCACCGACGTGCTTGGCGATCGCCACCGAGATGATGCCTATCGGCCCCGCGCCGGTGATGAGCACGTCTTCACCCACGAGGTCGAACGAGAGCGTGGCGTGCGTCGCGTTGCCGAACGGATCGAAGATGGCGGCGACCCGTGACGGGATGCAGTCTGCGACGTGCCATGCGTTGGACGCCGGGATGACCAGGTACTCGGCGAAGCATCCATCCCGGTTCACACCCACGCCCACCGTGTTGGTGCACAGGTGGCGTCGGCCGGCGCGGCAGCTGCGGCAAACGCCGCACACGATGTGCCCCTCGCCCGAGACCCGCTCGCCGACGCTGAAGCCGCTGACACCCTCACCGATCTCCGCGATGTGTCCCACGAACTCATGTCCGAGGATCTGCGGCGGGCGGATCGTCTTTTGTGCCCACTCGTTCCACTCGTAGATGTGCACGTCGGTGCCGCAGATCGCCGTCTTCTCCACGGCTATCAGCAGCTCTCCTGGACCCACCTGCGGCACCGGGACGTCCACGAGGGAGACTCCCGGCCCCTCGGCGATCTTGGCGATCGCCTTCATCGTTTCGTTCATCGCGGCGTGACCCCCCTGCCTGCGCGGTTCCGTAAGGACGATACCCAATCGGGGTCACAGAGCCGCCGGCGCGGGCTACTTTGGGCTCGATGGTGGCCTGTAGCATCGATACTGGATACTCGAGGGTCCAGACAAACGGGAATACACCTCATGATGCTGCCGGAGAGGGGAGAGCCATGGACGAGTGGCAGGCCAAGGAGCTGCTCGCCCGCTATGGGATCGCCATCCCCGACGGTGACCTCGCGCACGATGAGGATGGGGCCGTCACGGTCGCTCGTAAGCTCGGCGGTCCGGTGGCCCTCAAGGCGGTCGGCGCCGACATCGGCCACAAGACGGACCGCGGACTGGTGATCCTGAACCTGCAGGGGGACGAGGCCGTCCGGTCAGCCGCTCGGTCGCTTCTCGCGCTTCCCGAAGGTGCGGGTGCCCGTCTGCTCGTCGAGAGGATGGTCCGCGGCGCACGAGAGTTCATGATCGGCATGAAGCGCGACCCGCTCTTCGGCCCCGTGGTCATCTTCGGCATCGGCGGGATCTTCGCCGAGGCTCACAAGGACATCACGTTCGGTGTGACCCCGCTCGCGGACCAGGACATCGAGGCCATGCTTGCGGGGATCAGAGCGAACGCACTGCTTGGCGGATTCCGCGGCATGCCGCCCGTAGACCGGGTGTCACTGGTCGGCGCGATCCGTGCGCTCGAGCGCATCGCCGCGGACCACCCGGAGATCACCGAGATCGATGTGAACCCGCTCATCATCGAGGGGGCGATGCCGGTAGCCGCCGATGCGCTTGTGATCATCGATCCGGCCGCCGGGCAACGCCCGTCCGGCCTCCGCCCTCATGTCACCCCCGATCTCACACCGCTGTTCGCGCCGCACGCGGTCGCGGTCATCGGAGCGTCGAACGACCCCCTCAAGTGGGGCGGCTCGCTCCTCAACAACCTCATCGATGGCGGCTTCGCCGGCCCGATTTATCCCGTCAACGGGCGTGGGGGCATCGTGGGCGGTCTGCCCGCGTATGCCTCTGTCGCGGAGCTGCCTGAAGTCCCCGACCTGGCGCTCATAGCCGTGAGGGCCGACCAAGTGAGTACCGTGATCGAGGAGTGCGGGCAGCGCGGGATACCTGCCGCCCTGGTGGTGGCTGCAGGTTTCTCGGAAGCGGGAGAGGCGGGGGCGGTCCTTGAAGCCGAGATGGTGGAAAGCGCCCGGAGAGGGAACGTCACGATCATCGGCCCCAACTGCATGGGTCTGCTCTCTTTGCACAGCCATCTCCACGCTGTCGGATTCCTGGAGTTGCGGCCCCCGGCCGGCCGCCTGAGCATCATCTCTCAATCCGGGAACATCGGCGTGCAGCTCGTCCACAGGGCCGAGCGGCGTGGCATCGGCATCGACAAGTACGTGAGCGTCGGCAATCAGGCGAGCACGAGCGCGATCGACGTACTCGATGCGCTTGCGGACGACCCGCAGACCGCAGCCGCGCTGGTCTATCTCGAAGGTGTCGGAGACGGTCGTCACTTCTTCGACGTGGCGCGCCGTATCACGCCCAAGAAGCCGGTCGTCGTGCTGCGCGGCGGTCTCACGGAGATGGGCGGCAGGGCGGCTGCATCGCATACCGGCGCAATGGCGGGTGCCGCCGAGGTCTTCATGGCCGCGGCGCGCCAGGCCGGCTGCCTCGTGCGCACCGGTCCCGACGAGAGCCTGGACGTGGCGATGTGCCTCACGGCGCTCCCACTGCCGAAGGGCCGGCGTGTGGCGGTCATGACGCTCGGCGGCGGGTGGGGCGTGCTCGCGGCCGACGAGGTGGCGCGCGCGGGCCTCGAGCTCGCGCCGCTCACGGCCGAAGTCCTCGCCGAGCTGGATCGCTTGCTGCCCGGCTACTGGAGCCGAAGTAACCCTATCGACCTCGTTGCCGCAATCGGTTCCGATCTCGCGCAGCGTGCGCTCACGGCGCTCGTCGAGAGCGAGACGGTAGACGCCGTAGCGGTGCTCGGGATTCTCAACAGCCCGTCCACCGGCGCGATCGAGGACGAATCGCTGGTCGTCGATGGGCCGGGCGGGCCGTGCCGCGGGATGTTCAACGCCGAGGAGACGACGTTCCTCACGTGCGTCACCGAGCTCATGGACCGTACCGGAAAGCCGATCATCAACGTCCCGCTCCGCCCGCTCGAGACCGCGACCTTCCACGGCAGCGGACGGTACGATGCGGTGATCGTCTACTCGCCGGTCGCTGCCGTGCGCGCTCTCTCGGCGATGGCCTGGTACCGGGAGTACGTGGACGGGCGCGAGGCATAGACGCGCAGTCGTGTTCACCGCCGAGCGCGCTGGAACTATACTCATCGCATGACATCGATGTGGGGGAGGCCCCGATGATCGTTCGTACACGTGGCATGCTGCTCGTTGCGCTGATGCTGGCTCTGACGGTCTCGGCGGGCTGCGGTGATATCGCTGCGAAGGTGGAGGCAGCGGAGAATCCGGCTCCGGCCGGTCAATACGATGGCATCGACATCGCTTCACATGTCTTCCTCAACGGGAAGGCCAACTACGCGTGGGAGATCGACGGGCTCCAATACGATGCCGTGACGAACGAGTCCACCGAGTACTGGTTGGACGGCCAGCAGGTCGACCTGGAGTCCTATCAGGACGCGGGTGCCAACAGGGATGCGTACGAGGGCTACAACCTTGATTCGTTCGATGACAGGCACGACATCATCGTGGAGCCCGATGGCGTGATCGTCGCCATTCACTTGAACAGCGGAGAGTAGGCGCGGAGACATCGTGAGTACAAAGCCGCGCACCCGCAAAGTGATCCTCGGCGTACTGGCGGGCCTCGTCGTGCTTGGCGCGGCGTACTTCGCGGTCTCCCGGTACCTGGAGAGCCTGCCGAATCTCGACTACACCATGGCTGAGCCACCGGTCCAGGTCACCTCGCATCCCGACGCTCGGTTCGCGGTGATGAGTGACATCCACTACTACGACACATCGCTCGGCACGAGCGGCGAGGCGTTCGAGGAGGTCCTGGGCTCCGACCGCAAGCTGCTCCAGGAGACCGCCGATCTACTCGACCTCGCGATCGAGGATGTGCTCGCGGCAGGGGTGGATTTCGTCCTCATCCCGGGGGACCTGACGAAGGACGGGGAGGTCGTCAACCACGAGGCAGCCGCGACCGCCCTCGGTCGTCTGCGCGATAGCGGTGTGGGGGTCTACGTCGTACCCGGCAACCACGACGCCAACAACCCCGAAGCGTTCGAGTTCGACGGCGCCGAGAAGATCCCCGTACCCGCCGTCTCGCAGGAGGAGTTCGCCGAGGTATACGAGGGCTTCGGCTACGGAGCCGCGCTGATGCGTGATCAGACATCGCTCAGCTATGTGGCGGAACCGGTCGACGGACTGTGGCTGCTTGCGCTCGATGCGACCCGCTCCGAGGAGAACGAGCCCGGCGGGGAAGAGGTCACGGCCGGGGCGTTCACCCAGGCGCAGGTCGACTGGATCGAGGAGGTGCTCCAGGAAGCCCGGGCCGGGGGGGTGGCGGTGATCGCCATGATGCATCACGGCGTCGTCGAACACTGGGAGGGCCAGAGCAAGCTCCATCCCGAATACCTCGTTGAGGACTACCCGTCGGTCGGCGCGCTGCTCGCGTCCTACGGCGTGCGTGTGGTGTTCACCGGCCACTACCACGCGCAGGACATCGCACGCGGTGATTTCGGTGAGGACGGCTTCCTCTACGACATCGAGACTGGCTCACTGGCAACCGCGCCGTGCCCCGTCCGCTACTGCGACCTCTCCGGGAGCGAGCTGGCAGTGCGCTCGGAGACGATCGTCGACCGCTTGCGACCTGGCACCAGCTTCGGTTCGGACGCACGGGCGTTCGTGCTTGCGACGATCGCGTCGGAGGCGTACGACGTGTCGCGCGGGTACAACGTGGCCGAAGACCAGTCACGCTACATCGCCGACCACGTGGCGCCCGCGTTCGTGGCGCACTATGAGGGCGATGAGAATCTCTCCGCGAAGCCGCCGATCGACAACGGTCAGCTCGACCTGTGGGGGCGGTTCATCTGGTCGCAGCAGCGTTATGTCGCCGACGGGTTGTGGGCCGACCCGGCGCCCGCGGACAACGACGTCGTGCTATCGCTGACAGAGTGATGTCGGACGCCACCTACGGCGCTATCGTCTCGCAACTCGCAAGCACGGCGTCGGATACTACTCCGCTACCGCCGAACACGTAGATCTCGCGGAGTGCGACTGTGTGGTCGGCGAGGAACGCCGCAGCGTGGGCGTCAAGCGTGTTCGCCGGGGTAAGCAGCAGAATCCCTCGCTCGTAACCGCAGGCCGCTCCACCGGAAAGCGCGTCCGGGAAGTCCGCGCCGGTCGCGATACCGATGAACTCACCGGCAGTGAAGTCGGCGCCCATCGCCCACTCGGCAACTGCCGCGGCAGTCCCGTAGCGGTCCGCACCGGCCGCGCGATCGATGTCGGCTCCGGGTATCATCGCGGCGATCTGCCCGTACACGGCATCCGAAACAGCAGATATCCCACCGGCGACCAGCGCATGCTCATAGACGTGAGTGCTCAGGGCGCCCGCCACAGGAGCCGGCAGGCTGTCCGGCCGGGTGAGCAGCACCGGACCAGGTGCGTCACGCAGCGCCGCAAGCGGGGCGAGCGCGAGCGCATCGGGGAACATGTCGCCCCGCGCTACCCAGCAGAAGCGGGTGAGATCGTGTCCCAACGATGGTCCGACCGTCGCCATGTAGTCGGCGACCGCCCGTGACGTGGCATAGCGATCGACTCCCGCAATACGCGTGACGTCGATGCCAAGTTCCTGGAGCTGCGTCTCGACCGCGGAGCCGACCACCCCTGTTCCGCCCACGATGATGGCCTCGCGGATCTCCTGCAGCGTGAGCGCTTCGGCGACCGATGCCGGGAGCGCGTTCGTGTCAGTCAACAGGACAGGGGCGTGGAAGGCGCCGGCCAATCCTGCGGCGCACAGCGCATCGGGGAAGTCGCGGCCGGTAGCGATGACCGCCACGGGAGATTCGTTGAACCGGCCCTGGATCGAGGCCACGGACGTTGCGAATCGGTCAGCCCCCGCCAGGCGTCCGATCGTCGTGCCGAATTCGAAGTGCCCCATATCGACGCGGGCCGTGGCATCCGGATCTGGACCGTCCTTCGGTCTGGGTAGCATCTGGAGGTCGCAGTCGAGTGTCGAAGCGGGATCACCGGCATCGATGCACGACGAAGTGGTGTCCAATCGTTCGAGGTACGGGCTGACGCGCGTGAGCAACGGGTCTGCACCGCTCAGGTTGCCGGTGCCCGTGACCGCTTCGTTCAGGTACGAGTAGGTGACCGTGATGTCGGTGAACGTGGAGACGGGAGGGACGTCGTCGCCACCGTTGTCGTGGAAGACGGACGACGTGACGGTCACCGGCTGGTCGGCGTCGAGATCGTAGATGCTGATCGCCCCCGGTGAGCCTCCTCCGACCTTCCGGTTTCCCACGAACGTGCACCCGTCGATGTGCACCGGCGCGTTGTAGATGCGCATTCCGCCGCCGAGCCCGTCACCGCTGTTCGCGGCGATCCAGCAGTTCTCGATCACCGTTTCGAACGGCGCGGCGTTCACCCATATCCCGCCGCCCATGTCGGCACTGTTGGCATAGACCACTGTCTCTGTGATCTCCACGATGCCGCCCGGGGTGGTCACGGCGATCCCCCCACCGCTGCCGGACGGTGCGTGGTTGCCCCGGATATCGCACCGCTGTATGCGTGCTTTGCAGCCAGAGAGGTAGATTGCGCCTCCTCCCTGGGTACCGGATCCCGAGGCGCTGTTACCCGAGAACGTGCATCGGTAGATGTACGGGTCGGCGCCGTCCATCGCGCAGATGGCGCCCCCGTTCTGACTGGCCTCGTTACCTCGGAAGGTGTTGGTGAAGATCTGTGGTTTGCAGTACGCAGCAGTCACCCGGGCGATGAAGATTGCGCCCCCGCTCTCCGATACGCCGCAGTCTGCGAAGTCGTTGCGTGTGATGATCGGACCCCAGCCGGGCGAGGCTCCTCCGAGGATCTCCACGGCACCACCGTTGGTCCCCCCGCCACCTCTGACGGTGAATCCCTCGAGGCGCGTGTTCGAGTCACCGTTGAAGATGCGGAACATCGGGCCGTTCGGGCCGCCAACTCCCACGACGGTCGTTCGCCCCAGCCCGGCTCCGATGAGCTGCACGCCGGTCGGGATGGTGATCGTGTCGGGAGGGTAGTAGGTGCCTGGTGCGACCCGGACGACGTCGCCCACAACGGTGGCGACGGTCATCGCCTTCTCGATCGTCGCGTAGGGAGCGGCGAGCGTGCCGGTGCCGGTGATGTCGTTGCCGGTGCTGGCGTTCACGCGGATCGTCATCGGGTCCCGTAGCGGCGTTGCGAGTGCGCTCATCGGTCCCAGCGGCAAGAGTCCCAACGTCAGCAGGACGCTCAAGCCCATGCGGCTGACCAGGCGAGTCGATCGGCGGCCCATCACCCACACCCCCTGTCACGAGGACGGCGACGTCCCTCGGCCGTACTCGCCTCCGCGGATCTTACGGCACCCCCGCAGCCGCCCTGGCGGCTTGCTCCACCGTGGTGCTCACCGCTCCCGTACCACCGAAGATGAACATTGCGTCGATGGCGCCCGCGTTGGCCTGCAGCGCCGCCTGAGTGTCCCAGGGAAGCGAGGTCGGGAGCGTGAGGAGCATCACGCTGCCGAGACGCCCCAGCATCGCGCCACCGGACAGCGCATCCGGGAAGTTGTCGCCTGTGGCAAGGCCGACGCCGTTCCAGTGCATGCCCTGATCGACACCGTGCTCGGCCACCTTGACGGCGGTCTGATAGCGCGTCGCACCGTCGAGTCGGGTGACGCTGCTCAACCGACCGCGGAGCGCCGTCTCGATGCCCCCCGACACGGCGCCCGTGCCGCCGAGGATGTAGGCGGATGAGGCTTCGGGCGGAAGCATCACCGCCTGGTCGAACGTGGCGTACGGGTTGGCGAGCAGGATCGGCCGGTCCAGTGCCGCGGCCAACGGAGCCGCTGCGGTCGCATCCGGGAAGTTGGCTCCCGTCGCGACGAAGATAGCGCCCGAGTATCTGCTGCCCAGCAAGGCGATCGTCTCTTCGGCGACCCTCGCCGCCGTCTTGTACCGATCGAGTCCCTGGAGACGCTTCACATTACCGTCGAGCAGCGAACGCAGCGCGGTCTCCACGACGCCGGAGACGGCCCCCGTGCCGCCCAGGATGTAGGCTCCGGTCGCACCGAGCCTGGTGATCTCAGCCGCCACATCGCTCCGCAGGACGTTCGGGTCGGTGAGCAGGAGCGGCCCCGACACCGCGCCGGCAAGCGCCGAGCCACCGAGCGCGTCAGGCCAGTTCGCGCCCGTGGCGATGACGACCGTCGAAGCCCCACTTGGGAAGCCCTGTTTGGAGGCTTCGATGCTGGTCTCGTAGCGGTTCAACCCATCGAGCCGGACACAGCCGTCATCGAGGACCGACTCTCCCAGGCCCAGGAGACGCACGTTGTCTACGTACGCACCCTCATCCGTGACGCTGCTGTCGCTTTCGAACAGAAAGGATATCCAGACTGCGGGCTCCCCGGTCAGGTCGACGGCACCGTCTCCCAATATGTCGCTGAGGTCGACTTCCACCGTCATCCATCCGTCGGATGCGCCGCTCCAGCCGACCATGTCGTAGTTGAGATCGTTGACAGATGCGCCCGCCCAGAGGGTGTCCCAGTTCTGCTCCGAATCGAGCCACAGGTCGAACACCAGCGTAGGCTGGGAGTATCCCGAGAGATCGAACGGGCCAGCGGTCAGCCAGGCATTCATGCCGTTTGCGTAGGGGCCAGGTGCCGCGATCGTGGAGCCTGCGCAGTATGCCGACTTCGTCCCCTCGGACACACGGTATCCGGTAGACCCCCATGTGGGCTCGGAGGGGGATGTGGCGCTCCACGGCCCTGGCCACGCCTCGAACCCGTTCTCGAAGATCACAGTCGCCGACGGGTCACACTCCGTGCCACACGTCGCCCCGCACGTCACACCCTCGCAGGTCACGTCACACGTGGCACCGTCACACGTGGTGCCATCACACGTCGTCCCGGTACAGGTCGTACCGCAGGTGGTGGTGCATGTCGTGCCATCACAGGTGGTGCCGCAGGTGGTGGTACAGGTCGTGCCGCAGGTCACGTTGCCGACGCACGTGTAGCTGCACGTAACGGTGCCGATGCACGTGGAGTAGCACGTTACGCTGCTGCCGCAGGTGGAGGTGCAGGTGACATTGCAGGTGGTGCTGCAGGTGGAGTAGCAGGTGTAGCTACAGGTGATCGTACAGGTGGAGTAGCAGGTGTAGTCCGTGGTGACCCCGAGCGGTGCTGTCTTGAGGGTAGGCTCCTGCGAACCATCCTCAGTCACCTTGAGCTTCTCGCTCGTCTGCTGCTTGTCGAGCGCAGAGACGGTGGCGGTGAGCGAGTGCGCGAACAGTGGTGAGGACTCGATCTCGATCGTCCCCGTGGTCGCCGACGCGGAGAGAGAAGGCGCGCCAAGCGCGGGCAGGGATCCGCACGTCCCGGCGAGCATCACTGTCGCGACCAGTAGAGACAGACGTCGCCGCACCGCCGATCCGCGGGAAGAACCTCGCGAACTCATCGTCGATCCCCCCTCTGGGATCATGGGTGAGCACAAGAACTGACGCACCCGGAGGCAGCCCAAGACTGCCAGGCCCCGTCACAACCCCATACCCATCTGGCAGCTCTCTTAACGGGCGATCAGCGAGCTGCTGCACCCTGCAGCGGCACGTCCTCGGCGAGGAACCGCATCAACGCGAACTCGAGGTCACCGATCTCGCGTTGACGGGCATCGGGAACGGCGCTGACATCGCCGAGAGACTCGTTGAAGAAGAGGCCCGAGTCGGCGAACGCAATCACGACACCGCTGCCCGATCGGGCGCAGGCGCCGATGATCTCTCCTGTGTCGGTCGATACGAGCGGCGTCCCGCCGGAGACCGTGCCCGCGTCTTCGGTCGGCATGAGGACCGCCTTCCCGCTTCCGAAGTCGTACGTGGCCTCTTCGTCTGGCCCCATCGCATCGATACGCAAGCCGAAGCCTTCGAGGAACGCTTCTGCCGACGATCCGGTGCTCGAGCCACGGTCCATCACCAGGAGGCGTCCGCCGTCATTCACGAACCGCGCCAGCGATGCGACATCCTCCTCCGACGGTGGCCCGGCAGGGTTCACGATGACGACGACGTCACAGTCATCGAGGGCATCGGCGAGCGACTCCTTCACGGCGGGGAAGTAACCCAGGCGTTGCGTCCAGACATAGAAGGTCTGGAGCGTGGTGTCCCACCCCGCAAGGAACCCCTCAAAGGTGTCCGAAAGGTCGTAGACCGAGTACTCCCGCTCGAAGGCGATGCTGACGTGTTCCTCGATTGGCTCGGGCAGCGGGTAGGCGCTGTGGCCGGCTGCTCCCCACGCATGGATGGCGATGGGCACGCCGACCAGTATCCCGGCCGCCAGCGCGAGGGAGAGCGCGGTGCGGCCCACCTGGCGGCCGTAGAGCGCCGCGCCGACGAGGACGGCTGCGGCAAAGGCGAGCAGCAGCGTCCGGACGTGCGGGAGAGGATCCGAGTGGTTGAGCCATTCCATATATCCCAGTGCAAGCTCGGGCTTTCCCGGCATGAACATCCAGAAGTTGGAGAAGACGGTGCTGTC
>JAFGAG010000050.1 GCA_016933785.1 Coriobacteriia bacterium
AGGCGCGCGACCTCGCTCACCGTGAGCGGGGCCGAGGCCGCAACGTCTCGGCTCCCGTTCTTCGTGTCATGTCTCGCAGTGCTCATCTGACAGCTCACCTCCGCGCAGATCATAGACTCTCACGTTACGTGAGGGTCAAGACGCCGATCTCATGTGCCCGCGGTCACGGCCGGGAGCGGTACGATGGGTGGGTAGCCGAAGCAGGGAGGGGCACATGGCACGAACGGGCTGGAGGGCCAAGCGCGGGCGCAAGGCGGTCGCCGCGGTGGTCTTCGCGGTGCTGGGGCGCGGGTTGGTCGCCGCGGCGCGGCTTGACGAACGCGTGCGCGCCGAAGCGGCGTCGTGGCCGGAGGACACCGTCATCACCCTGAGAATCGCACCTTTCGGGCCCCAGGTGTCCTGGCGCATGGGCGAGGGGGTGCTCGAGTATCTCGGCGGCGCTCAGGTGACACCGTCGCTTGCGGTCACCTTCAAGAGCGTGGATGGGGCGCTGCCGCTGCTCGTGGGCATGAAGTCGGTCCTCGGAGCCTTTGCCGAGCATCGGGCTACCGTGGCCGGTGACCTGGCGCTTGCGATGTCGTTCGTGCGCTGCCTGCACATCGTCGAGGGCTACCTGTTCCCCGACCTCATGACGCGTCGCATCCTGCCGCGTCCTGCCGAGCGCCGTGCCGGTCATCTGGTCGCTTACGGAACGCTCGTGTTCCGCCGTGCCCGTCTGGAAGGAGCCTCCTCGTGATCCCCGACTACTACGAGTTCTGCAACTCCACCAAAATCGTCTCGGGCGCGCGCGCCATCGAGCACATCGGCTACGAACTCGCCGCGCTCGGGGCCTCGCGGCCCCTCGTGCTCACTAACGCACAGCTGCTCGAGCTCAAGGTGGCCACGATCGTGATCGACGCGCTCGCCGACACCGATGCGGAAGTCGCGGGCGTGTACGACGCGGTGCCGGTTGACTCCTCGGCGGCGGTGGTGGACGACGTGGCGCGCGCCTACCGCGAGGCCGGTGCTGACGCGATCGTTGCGGTGGGTGGGGGCTCGGTACTCGATACCGCCAAGGGCGCGATGATCGTGCTCACTCACGGCGGGTCGCTGATGGAGCACCGCGGAGCCGAGAGCCTGCTCGGCAGGCGCGCGGTGACCTTCATCGCGATCCCCACCACAGCCGGCACCGGTTCGGAAGTCACCTCGGCGGCGGTCATCAAGGACACCGACCGGCACGTGAAGATGGGCTTCACGTCGCTCTCGCTCCTGCCCGACGTCGCGATCCTCGATCCCCGGCTGACGGTGGGACTCCCGCCGCGCCTGACCGCCTCGACGGCGATGGATGCGCTCACGCACGCGGTGGAGTCGGTCAGCTGCGTGCAGGCCAATCCGCTCTCGGACTGCTACGCCAAGGCCGCGATCGGACTCATCCGCGACTATCTTCCGGTGGCGCTCGACGACCCGAGGTCTTCGAAGGCGCGCCTGGCGCTCGCCAATGCCGCGCTTATGGCGGGTGCAGCGTTTTCCAACGCGATGGTGGGCATCGTGCACGCGATGGGTCACGCAGCCGGCGGTGTTGCGGGCATTCCGCACGGTGAGGCGATGAGCGTTCTGCTGCCCCACGGCATGGCCTACAACCTCGATGTGGCGTGCGACCGGTACGGGGAGCTGCTGATCGATCTCGCCGGCGTCGAGACGCACGCAGCCACGCCGGCCGCCGATCGCGGCGCTGCGGCGATCGGCGCAGTGCGCTCCATAACGGCCCTGCTCCACGAGCGGACGGGCCTTCCGGTCACGCTCGGCGAGATGGGTGTCCAGCCCGAGCAGATCCCGGACATCGCCCGCGCCGCGCTGGATGACGGAGCGATGTCGATGAACCCGAAGCAGCCGAGCTACGAGGAGCTTATCGATATCCTGAAGGGCGCGCTGTGAGTGGGCCGCAGGGCGGCTGGATGGGGCGGGTCCTGCGCGTCGATCTGAGCACGCGTGACGTGAGCGACTATCCCTGGTCCGACGAGAATCGCCGCACGTGGCTCGGCGGCAAGGCGATGGCCGCACGGATCCTGGCTGACGTGCTGTCGGACGTCTCCGCATCAGCGGAGGGCGCCGCGGATCAGCCGGGTCACGAAACAGACCCGCTCGGGCCGGAGAACGTGGTCGTCATCTCCACCGGTCCGCTCACCGGCACCGGTGCACCGTCGAGTGCACGCTTCAACCTCTCGGCACTCTCGCCGCTCACCGGTCTCGTGGCCTCGTCCAACTGCGGCGGCCCCTTCGGCGCGCACTTGAAGAAGGCGGGCTACGACGCGCTCGTGCTCGTCGGGCGCGCGGCCTCTCCGGTCTGGCTCGAGGTGAACGAGGCAGGTGTCGTGTTCCACGATGCCGCCGACGTGTGGGGCATGCGAACGGGCGAGGCACAGACGGCGCTCTCCGGCACCGTGGACAGCCGCTCGGGCGTGCTCGTGATCGGTCCTGCCGGCGAGCACCTCGTCCCGTACGCGTGCGTCATTTCGGGCGAGCGCGCGGCCGGCCGCGCTGGCATGGGCGCCGTCTTCGGCAGCAAGAACGTGAAGGGCCTCGTCGCGTGGGGAACCCGGAAGGTCCCGGTGGCACATCCCGAGAAGTACCGGGTGCACCTGAAGCGCTGGACGGCGTCGATCAAGGCGCACCCCATCGCGGGCGGCTCGCTGCCCCGACTCGGCACGGCCGGCTTCCTCGAGCCGATGCAGGAGCTCGGCATCGTGGCGACGCGCAACTTCACACGCGGCCGGTTCGAACGCGCGGCCGAGATCGACGGGGAGGCGCTCGCCGCGCGCCGTCTCGTTGGGACGGGCGGTTGCGCGGCGTGCCCGATCCACTGCGGGCGGGTCGTCGAGCTTGACGGGCAACGCATCAAGGGGCCGGAACTCGAGACACTCGTGCTGCTCGGCGCGAACATCGAGAACCCCGACCTGGACCGCATCATCGAGTGGAACGCGCTCTTGGACGAGCTCGGCCTGGACACGATGAGCACCGGCGTCACGCTCTCCTACGCGATGGAGGCTGCCGAGAAGGGCCTCTGGGACAGCGGGCTGCGCTTCGGCGAGACCGACGGGCTCGCGTCACTGTTCGAGGACATCGCGTATCGTCGCGGACTCGGTGCCGAGCTTGCCGAGGGTTCGCGCCGGCTGGCCGAGCGCTACGGCGGCGCGGGCTTCGCCATGAACGTGAAGGGTCTCGAGCTTGCGGCCTACGAACCGCGGAGTGCGGTGGGGCAGGGCCTCGGGTATGCGGTCTCCAACCGCGGCGGTTGCCACCTGAACGCCGGGTACGCGGTGGCGCTCGAGGGGCTCGCGCTTCGCATGGATGGCCGCTCGACCGCGGGCAAGGCCGCACTCACCGCGTTCTTCCAGGACCTGATGGAGGTCGTCTCCTCGGCGGGCGTCTGTCTGTTCACGACGCTGAGCGTGCTTCCCGGTGCGCTCGTGGAGCATCCCGAACGGGGTGTGGGGGCGTTCGTGGCGCGTGCATTCTCGTACGCGGGTGGGCTCATGCGCGTGCTGCGTATCCTCCCGCGCGCGCTGCTCGGTATCCCCATGCCGCTCGTGCCACACCTGCGCGCCATCGAGCTCGTGACCGGCGAGCACTACGGCTTCGGCGGCTTCTGGTCGCTCGGCGAGCGCGGGTACACGCTCGAGCGAATGCTCGGTCTGCGCTTCGGCAACGGCGGCGCGCTCGGCGATACGCTGCCCGCGCGGCTGCTCGAGGAGCCGATGGATGCCGACGATGACACGAGTGTGGTGCCGCTTGCGGCGCTCAAGCGCGACTACTACCGCCAGCGCGGCTGGGACGAGCACGGCGTGCCGACGCCCGGCGTACTCAGGCGGCTTGGCATCCCGGCCTCAGACGGGCACTCCGGAGCCTCGCGCGCCGTGGGCGAAAGTTAGGCAGCATGCCCACCGTCCTCCTCGCGCTCACCACATCGCTGCTCTTCGGGGTCGGCGACTTCTTAGGCGGCATCGCCACGCGGCGTGATTCTGCGTATGCGGTGACCGGTACCTCGCACCTGCTCTCAATCGTCCTTCTCGGCATCGCGGTGGTGGTGCTTCCCGCGGCCACGCCGAGCAGCGGCGACCTGCTCTGGGGCGCGGCATCGGGCCTCTCGGGCGTCATCGGCGTGATGTCGCTCTTCGCGGCGCTCGCACTGGGGCGGATGAGCATCGTGGCACCGGTGGTTGCGGCGCTCTCGGCTGCGCTGCCCGCGCTCTTCGACCTGGTGTCGGGCACCAGGCTCTCACCGGTGACGCTCGGCGGGATCGTGCTCGCGCTCGTGGCGATCGTGATCGTCAGCCTCGCACCCGACGACCGAGTCCACGCACCGGCACATGAGTACCGGCCCCGGCTCGCGCTCGCCCTCTCGCTCGTGGCGGGCGTCGGGTTCTCCGGGGCATTCATCTCGTACTCGTTCACGTCAGCCGAGAGCGGCCTCACGCCGGTACTCGCCGCCCGCGTGGTGTCGATCGTCGTGTCGGTCGCGCTCGCGTTCATCGTGGGTCGCGGGTTTCCCGCCGATCGCACCGCAATGCCTGCCGCCCTCGGGGCCGGCCTCACCGACGCGCTCGCCAACGTCACGATGCTCACCGCTATCCGGCTCGGACCGCTCGCGATCGCCTCGGTGCTCGGCTCGCTCTTCCCCGTGGTGGTCGTGGTGCTTGCGCGCGTCTTTCTTGGCGAACGGCTCACGGGGCTCCAGCGCGCCGGTGTGGCGCTTGCACTCGTTGCGGTGCTGCTGTCCGCCGCCCCGTAGCTGCGTGCAGAGACGCTGAGGTCGCACAGGCCCCCACATCGGGTACC
The DNA here is from genome assembly GCA_016933785.1 of Coriobacteriia bacterium. Classification (GTDB taxonomy): domain Bacteria; phylum Actinomycetota; class Coriobacteriia; order Anaerosomatales; family Anaerosomataceae; genus Anaerosoma. The sequence goes on from JAFGAG010000050.1 coordinate 4,816, forward strand.
CTTAACGTGACGGCACCGTGAAGGAGCGCGCATGCTCGAGATCGACACCCCGGGACGCGGCACGCTCGACCTCGAGCATCTGCTGCTCGACGTCAACGGCACGATCGCAGCAGGCGGTGTGCTCGTGCCCGGCGTGGCCGAGGCGCTCGCATCGCTCGAGAGTGTGCTCCACGCAGTGGCCGTCACCGCCGACACGCACGGTACGGCCCCGGCGCTTCGCGCTGCAACCGGCATCGACATCATCGTCATCGCGCCCGGAAACGAAGCCGCGCAGAAGCAGGCGCTGCTGCGCGAACTCGGCGCGGAGCGAACGGTGGCCGTCGGCAACGGGGCCAACGACGCGCTCATGCTGCGTGAGGCAGCGGTGGGAATCGCCGTCATTGGTACCGAGGGCGCCGCCCGTGCGGCCCTCGATGCGGCCGACATCGTGGTGACCGACATCGCCGACGCGCTCGCACTGCTCCTCGAGCCGCGGCGCCTTCTTGCGACACTCCGGACGTGAGGTGCCGATGAGCGGGCCACACATCACGGTCATCGGTGGCGCGAACACCGATATCGTCGGCATCCCGAGCGGTCGCTATGCGGCGCGCGACTCGAACCCGGGGCACGTGCGGGTGAGCGCCGGCGGCGTGGCCCGCAACGTCGCCGAGAACCTGGCGCGCCTCGGTGCGCAGGTCCGGCTTGTCACCGCATTCGGCTCCGACGCCGACGGCGACGAGCTCGAGCGGTCCTGCTCCGTGGTCGGCATCGACACGAGCCACAGCATCATCGCATCGGGCCTTCCCGGCTCGCGGTACCTGGCGGTACTCGACGGGGCGGGTGACCTCGCCGCTGCGGTCTCCGACATGCGTGCTCTCGAACGGCTCACACCCGATGCGCTCGACGCTGCGGCGTTCGCGGGCGCCGATGCCGTCGTGCTCGACACGAACCTGCAGGCGAGCACCATCGCCCGTGCGGTGGAACTCGCAGGGGACGTTCCCGTGGTGCTCGACCCCGTGTCGACGGCCAAGTCATCGGCGGCCCTGCCGGTTCTCGGGCGGCTCGCGGGGCTCAAAGCGAACCTCCGCGAAGCGGAGGCGCTCTCGGGTGCCGCGGGTGCCGCGGGGGCCGGCCAACGACTGCTTCAGGCAGGAACGCGGTGGGTGTTCGTGTCGCTGGGTCCCGAGGGCGTCTGGGCGGGCTCCGCCGAGGAATCGTTCGTGCTGCCGGCCGAGCGGGCGGCCGTGGTGAACGTTACCGGCGCCGGTGACGCGTTCACCGCCGGCATCACATGGGGCATCGCGATCGGCGCGACGCTGCGCGAGACGGCGCGGATCGCGGGCGCGCTTTCGGCACTCACCGTTGAGAGCGAGCGCACGGTCAGCGATCGGATGAGCGCGGAGGCGCTTCGAGAGAGGACGGTGCAGCCGTGACCATGAGACCGCACATGCGCGTTTCCGCGGAGGTGGCAGACGCGCTCGACGCGGGAGGGCCGATCGTCGCGCTGGAGTCGACGATCATCTCCCACGGATTCCCGTACCCCGCCAACGTGGAGTGCGCCCGCGAATGCGAGCGCATCGTGCGCGAGGAAGGCGCTATTCCGGCGACGATCGCCGTCATCGGTGGCCGACTAGCCGCGGGGCTCACCGCGGATGAGATCGAGCGGCTCGGCACAACGCGCGACACCCCGAAGGCAAGTCGGCGCGACCTGCCGCTGCTCATCGCGCGTGGAAGCGATGGCGCAACGACGGTTGCGGGCACGATGGCCGTAGCCGCCATGGTCGGGATCCAGGTCTTCGCCACCGGCGGCATCGGCGGTGTCCACCGCGGTGCCGAGCGCTCGTTCGACATCTCGGCAGACCTCGAGGAGCTTGCGCGTACGAGCGTGGCCGTGATGTGCGCGGGGGCGAAGTCGGTGCTCGACATCGGCCTGACCCTCGAGTACCTCGAGACGCGCGGGGTGCCCGTGCTCGGCTACCGAAGCGATGCATTTCCGGCGTTCTACACGCGCGATAGCGGGTTCGGGGTGGATGCCCGGTTCGAGACACCCGCGGAGATCGCGGCCGTTCTGCGGGCGAAGTGGGAGACCGGGCTCGTCGGGGGGGCGCTGGTGGCCAACCCCATACCCGAGCAGTATGCGCTCGATCCCGCTGAGATCGAGGCGACGATCTCCCACGCTCTCGCGGACGCACGCGAGGGAGGTGTGCGCGGCAAGCAGGTGACGCCGTTTCTTCTGGCGCGCATCCACGAACTCACGGGCGGGGCGAGCGAGTCGGCCAACAAGGAGCTGGTGTGGTCCAATGCGCGGCTCGCAGCGCAGGTGGCGGTTGCGCTCGCCGAGTACGGCCCGGTCGGGACGCACCGGCACGGGAGGCACGAATGACCGACGCACCCGACGAGCGCCGCGCGTACGACGACTCACTGCTCGAGATGGTCAACGGAGCCGAGGCCGACTTCCTCGCACACCGGCACGACCACCATGAGAACGTGGAAGGTGCCGTGCGGATCTTCCTCGAGTTCCTGCGGGGCTTCGAGTTCCTCAAGATCGACCGGCCGTGCGTCACCGTCTTCGGTTCGGCACGATTCAAGGAGGGGCATCCGCACTACGAGCAGGCGCGCGAGATGGGACGCGCGCTTGCCGAGGCGGGCTTCTGCGTGATGACCGGCGGCGGTCCCGGCATCATGGAGGCCGCCAACCGGGGTGCGCGTGAAGCCGGCGGACTCTCGCTCGGCGTCAACATCAGGCTCCCGCACGAGCAGCAGCCCAACCGGTACGTGGACCGGTTCATCGAATTCGAGCACTTCTTCGTCCGCAAGGTCATGCTCGTGAAGTACTCGTGCGCGTTCGTGGTGTGTCCGGGCGGCTTCGGCACGCTCGACGAGGTCTTCGAGACGCTCACGCTGATGCAGACCGAGAAGATCGAGGGGTTCCCCGTGATCACACTGGGGAGTGCCTTCTGGGAGCCGATGTTCCACTTCTTCGAGAAGCGGCTCGTCGCCGAGGGCACAATTGCGCCCGGTGACCTCGGACTCATCCACATCACCGACAGCGTCGCCGATGCGGTCGAGCACATCAAGCAGCATCCGCGGGGGTGCAAGGCGGAGTCGTGACGCTTGCACTCCGCGCGTCCGGCGCGTATAGCCTTGAGTAGCAGGTGAGGCGACCGGACGGGGTCCGCCATGCTCGCATCGGCACTCACGCGCATTCGATCCCGCCCCGTGATGTGGGCGTTCATCCTCCTGCTCGGTGCTGTGGCGCTCGCGATAGCCGCGAATCAGGCGGTCGGCTGGGCGCGGTTCCTCGTGTTCTCCGAGCGGCTCGATGTTGCTCTCTCCGTTGCGCCCTCCGGCGCGTCCACCGAGTGCGCGTGGAGCTTCCCGTTTCAGCAGGCCCGCGCACGCGTGAGCGTTCCGGTGTACGAGAGCGAGATCGCAGCAGCGCGTGATCTCAACATCGCGGCGGCGTTCCGCGCCCGCGGGCTGCTTCGGGACGCGTACGTGTCTCGGATCGTCGATGCGCATGCGTCCACGGCACTCGTGGAGCGGCTTCTGACCGAGTTCCGGGCCCTCCGGGACGCACGCGGGCTCGACAGTGACGAGTACCTGGAGCTCATGACCGCGGCGGTGCAGGCCATCCCATACGGCGAGATCGACGGCGAGGTGTCACTGCCCGCAGATGTGCTGACCGGCGGGGCCGGCGTGTGCACCGAGAAGAGCCTTCTGTTGGCGAGCCTCATGGTCGCCGAGGGCTACGACACCGTGATCTGGGTGTTCCCGACGCAGTGGCACGTGGCTGTGGGGGTGGCGAGCGAGCACGCGCGGTTCAGACACTCGGAGTACGCCTTCATCGAGACCACGTCGTCAGCCTACATCGGTCAGGCGGTGCCGTCGCTGTGGTCGCGCGGACCCGTGGCGCGTCCGCCGCAGGAGATCGGACTCGGCGGCTCCGAGCTCTACCGCTCGGGCGACGAGGTGGAGTTCATCCTGCGCGAGTTGCAGCTTGCCACTGCGATCGAGTCGCGGGCAGGCACGTACGTGCAGTATCTCGAGACGCCCGAGCATCACCGTGGCCGCTACGCGGGCAGGGTGATGGAGTCGTGGATCGCCGGGACGACCGCCCGCTACATCAAGAACAACGCGCACGACCGGCGGGGCGTCTACCGGGTGCTTCTCTTCCTCGGCGCACACACGGCAAGCGAGGGGTCGGCTGACGGGTGAGCCTGAGGCGGCCGCGTGCGTTGTGGCCGCTCGTTACCTGCGCTTGAGGTCCCGCGAGGCCGCGATTGCGGCGCGCGCACCCTCGCCTGCGGCGATGATGATCTGCTTGCCGAGTCCGTCGGTCACATCCCCCGCTGCGTAGATGCCGGGCGTGCTCGTCCGGCAGTGCCGGTCAACGACGATCTCGCCGTGCTCGGTCACCTCCACGAGGCCGCCCGTGAACTCCGAGACGGGGATGGAGCCCGTCTCGATGAAGACACCCGAGACCGCGAGCGTCTCCTCGGCGCCGCTCGTGGCGTCCCGCACGGCTAGCCCGGTCACGCGATCATCGCCGATCACCGCGGTGGGCTTGAGGCCTGTGCGGACGGTGATACGCGGCTCCGCCGCGACCTTCTCGAGCACCGACTCATGCGCCTTGAGGGCGGAGGCGGAGACGACGGTGACGGTCGCCTCGAGTGCGGCGAGTTCGAGCGCAGCGTCGCATGCCGACTCGGTGGAGCCGACGACGGCTACCGGCATGCCGCGGAAGAACGCCCCGTCGCACGTGGCGCAGTACGATACACCGCGTCCGATGAACTCGGTCTCGCCCGGCACCGCCAGGCGGTTGGGCGTGCGTCCGGTGGCAACGATGATGGCACGAGCCGCGAGGTGGGCGCCCTCGCGCGTGAAGACCTCAAAGCCGTCCCCGGCGGGTACGATGGCGTTCACGAGCTGACCCTCGAGGCACTCGATGTCGAACTGGGCCACATGCTCGCGGAAGCTTGTGACGAGCTCGGAACCGGTCACGAGCCGCCAGCCGAGGTAGTTCTCGACCTCGCTCGCCCAGGCGGCCTGACCGCCCACCTCGGCCCCGACGATCGCGGTCGTGAGTCCCTGACGAACGGCGTACATGCCCGCAGTGAGTCCCGCAGGTCCCGCGCCCACGACGATGAGGTCGTAGTGCTCCGGTCGTGCCTGCGCTGTGTCCACCGAGCGTCACCTCCGCACGATGAGATGTCGCCTCGCATGGTACACCGTGCGCCAGGACGGCTGGCGGCGTGGCACCGCCCGCCGCTGTCCGCTCGCAGATCCGCTCGGTGGTCGTCGTTCAGTCGGCCGCGCGGCGGAGGGCGAACGCGGCGTATGCGACCATCGCGGCGAGCGCCGTTGTCGCGAGGAGCGTGAGCTTCCCGGCGTCAGGTGGGTCCTCCACGGCGGTCCCAGGCTGCAGCACGCGCAGGCTTGTGACGTGCAGGTCCATGTCGCCGCTGTGCTCGGGGCACGCGGCATTGAACACGCCGGTCACCTCGACGATGTCTCCGTGGTGACGGTGGTCGCCGAAGACGGTGACCGCTGCAGCGAGCTCCGGTGTCGCGACGACCGCCTGACCGGAGTTGTAGCCGCTGGGCGGCATTCCCTGTTCGATCGTGCCCACAACGTACGCGTCGTCGTTGAGGTGAAGCCAGACGTCATCGCCGCGCGTCATCGCCTCGCCGACCGCCTCGCCCGCGAACGTGACGGTGCGGCCGTCCCAGAGCGCTGGATCCTCGATGAGCTGCGTACTCGAGACGGTTGTCGCCCATGCGATCGTCGGCATCAGAAGTGCGGCGATGCCGAGGGTGCAGGCAGTGATGAATCTCCTCATCGGCCCCTCACCACCGACCACAGCCAGCCGAAGAGCGCGAAGACGGCGAGGAACTCCATGCGACCGAGCCACATGGCGACCACGTACACCGCCTTGAGCGCCCCGGGCATTGACGGCGACACAACACCGCAGCTCAGGCCCGTGTTCGATGCTGCCGACACACCGTCGAACGCCGCCTCGATGAACGGGTACCCGGCCAGGACGCCTGCCATGGTGACGATTGCGTGGAGCGTGAGAAACGCGACCGTGATCAGGAGCACCGACCGGATGGTCGCATCCTGCAACACCCGATTCTTGAGGTGGTGGTAGCGGGATGTGACCACGGCCGAGTCCGGGCCGAGCATGCGACGCGCCTCCTGCACGAACGCCTTGGTGATGATGGCGATTCGAATGCCCTTGATGCCCCCGGCCGTGGAACACGATGAGGCGCCGATGACCATCGTCCCGATGATCGCAAGCATCGCGAGGGGTCCCCACTGCGTCACCAGCGCCCGGGAATACACGGTGCCGAACCCGGTCGTCGTGTGTCCGGAGATGAGCAGGTAGAACGTCTTGCGTACGAGGGGGAGCGCATCGGTGTACACGCCCGAGCGGGCGAGCCCGATGGCAGCTATGAGCGTGAAGATGCCCAGGGTGACTGCGAAGCTCCGTGTCTCGACGTTGCGGCGCAGCTCCGAGCGCTCGCCGGTCCACACTGCCCAGTGGACAGCGAAGTTCAAGGAGCCGGCGACGAAGATGATGATGCACATGATCTCGAACGCCAGGGAGTGGTACCAGAAGGTGTTGTAGGACTGAGGTGCGAACCCGCCGGTACTGAAGGCTCCCATGAACACCCACAGGCTGTGCAGGAACGCACGCACGGGGGCCTGCCCGAGCGCAAGGGCACCGATGGTGAGTGCGGTCGTTCCCACGGCCAGCCAACCAAGACTGATCAGCCAGATCACCCGGGCCGTGTGCACCACGTTCGGCAGCAGCCGGTCCTCTTTCCCCTCCCCGCTGTAGAGGTGGTACAGTCCGCCGCCCACGCCCTTGAACAGGAACGTCAGCGCGATGACCACGATTCCCTGCCCCCCGGCGAACGTCAGGATGAAGCGCCACATATTGAGGCCGTTGGAGACGTGGTCGAGGTCCTGCATCAGGTACAGGCCCGTCGTGGTCAGCCCGCTCATGACGTCGAACACAGCGTCAAGGTAGCTGCCCATGTGGCCTGACAGATACAACGGGATGGCACCGAGCGCGGTCGCGAGTATCCACGACGCCGACACGACCACGAGGCCGTGCCTGCGCTGCAACTCGTCGCTCGTTCGGCACAGCGCCTGAAGGCCGAGGCCGACGGCCAGGCATACGGTGAGACCGATACCGAAGTCGATCGCGGTGTCCCACTCGCGAAAGACGAGTGCGGTGACCAGCGGCACGATCATGAGCAGCCCCACGCCCGAGACGATCTTGCCGGTGTACAAGCCGACGACCCGATGGTCGTCAACGCTGGGTCTGAGCATCAGCCGCCTGCCAGCAGCACCAACACTATGACGATACTGCACGCTGCCATGAGTCCGACAGCGAACGCCGCCTCGGTCACCAGGCCGGTTGTGAGCGTGAGCACCTGCTCGGCCGTCGGCAGGGCGTCGCGCGCGCCGCGACGTTGTGAGCCGGCACCCATCAGCGCGTCACCGCGACCGGTCGATCGCCGAGAGCAGCCATCACGCCATCGGCCACGATCTCGCTGCACGAGATGCACGGGATGCCAAGCGCGTGGAACAGCCGCACGTTGTGGGCGTGTCCCGCCAGGCCGGCCACCATCGCCAGATGGAACGCCTCACGGGCGAGCAGGCATATCGACAGGTTCTCGGCATCGTCACCGGTAGCCGCAACGAGCCGGTCCGCTCTGGCGGCCTGCGCCTGGGTCAGCACGGCGGGGTCACGGGCATCGCCGGAGAGCACCATCGTCCGCGGGAACTCGAGCGCGAACTCCTCGGCATCACGAACGTGCGGCGTGATGAGGATGACCTCGTCTCCCCGTGATTCGAGCGATGTGATCAACCGCACCGCGAGTTCGCCACTTCCCACGACGATGACAGCCATGTCGGCCTCCTGCCTGACGACGGCAACATCGTCAAGAGTCTACGAGTCCGGACGTTCAGAACCCGTTAACCGGGGGGTTGCGCGCGTGAAGAGGGCGTAAAGGAACGCGCTAGGACTCTAGTGGGTGTCGAAGCGAAGACCGACACCAGGCTCGGTGAGCACCCGACAGGGCACAGCGGGATGCCGCTCGATCTTCTTGCGCAGGTTGCTTACGTGGACCCGGATCGTACGGACGTCCACCAGATAGTCCGGACCCCAAACGGCATCGCTGATCTGCGACCAGGTGACCAGTCGGTCGGCATTCTGCACGAGGACCGCGAGAATGCTGAATTCGATGGGGGTGAGTGTCACCTCGGTCCCGTCTTTGAGCACGCGGTGCGCCGGAAGATCCACCGTCAGTCCCTCCACTGTCATCAGCGGCGTGGTCGTCACGTCTTTCGAGGAGCGGCGCAGGAGGGCTCTCACCCGTGCGACCAGCTCCCCCGCAGAGAAGGGTTTGGTGAGGTAGTCGTCCGCGCCGGTTTCCAGCGCGGCGATCTTGTCCGTCTCCTCGGAGCGGACCGACAGTACGAGGATCGGCACATCGAGCCAGGTACGCATCTGCTCACAGAGGTCCACACCGTCGATATCCGGCAAGGACAGGTCGAGGACGATCAGGTCGGGCGTGCTCGCGGTCAGCGCATCGATCGCCTCGGCGCCACTTTCGGCGCACGCAACCTCGTAGCCTCGTGTCTCGAGGATCGTCGTGAGCGCACGACGGATCTGCACCTCGTCGTCGATGACGAGGATGGACTCGCCGTGGGCGCCCGGTGTGCTCATTCGAGTCCCTCCAGAGGAAGCGCCAGCAGCAGTCGTGTCCCGTGTGGGCGTGCGTCTTCTATCGCGATGTGCCCCCCGTTGGCGTGCACGATCTCGCGGGCGATGGAGAGACCGAGACCCGTGCTCGATCGGGACTCTCGGCCCGATCTTCCCCGGTAGAACTTGTCGAAGACCGCCTGCTTCTCGCTGTCCGGTATGCCGGGCCCGCTATCCTGGACCCACAGGATCAGGTCGCCGTCCACTCGGGCTCCGATGGTCACCGGTCCCCGGCTGTACTCAAGGGCGTTGTCCACGATGTGGTGCAGTGCCCGCGAGAGCTGCACGAAGTCAAGGTGGAGCATGGGGAGGTCTTCGGGAATGGTGTAGCGAACGCGCTCGCGGGCTGCACGAGGCATGCGGCTCACCACGGCGCCGACGAGCTCACCCACCTCGAAGTCGATGGGTCGCGGCTGCCAGGCCTGGGCTTCGAGCCGTGACACGTCGAGCAGGTCCGCGATCGCGTCGTCGAGTCGGCGCAGGTCGTCGGCCACGTCCCGCAGTTTGTGCTGGACTGCATCCGACTCACGTTCGACATCGGGCTCCAGGAGGTCGGTGATCGCAGCGGTGATCGAGGCCAGCGGCGTCTTGAGCTCGTGTGACACCGAGGAGACGACCGCCGACCTCAGGCGCTCGGCCTCGCGCGATGCTGCCGCGTGCATCGCAAGCGCATTGAGGCGGCGGCTCTGGAGGAACGCCGCGAGCAGGTGCGCGAGCGACATGACGAACGCACGGCGCGCCTCCTCGAGGCGGTCCGGGAGCCGGATCTCAAGCAGCCCCTCGGCGCTTTCGGCCGAAACAAGCGGGACCAGGAGGCGCTGGGCGGTGTCACGGACTCCGTCGCTGGCGGCATCGGCGTCGAGCATATCGTCGCCGTGCGCACCCGCATCGCGGGTGACGATATCCCACAGCGCGGCGATGTCCGCGGGGATCCGGTCGGAGATCGACTGCTCGTGCACGACAGGCGCAAGCCGGCCGTCGGCATCCGGTATCCACAGTTCCGCCGAGTGTGCACCGGCGACGGCCGCGAGTTCTTCAGCGGCAGCGTTGGCGAGTCCTTCGGTGGTCGTCTCCGAGACGAGCGACGCGCTGAGCCGGTTGAGTGCCGCCGCATGCCGTTCTTCGCGCTGCGCGACGATCTCACGGTCGCGGAGTCGGCCGGTCTGAAGACCGACGGCGACGCCTACGACAAGGAACACGCCGAGGTGGATGACGTCGCCACGATCGGCGACGAAGAGCGTGTGGTACGGGGGGATGAAGAAGAAGTTCCAGGCGAAGAAGGCGAGGATGGCCGAGAGAACGGCGGGCCCCACACCGGCGGTCCCTGCCACGAAGCCGAGGATCAGCAGGTACGGCCAGCCCCACTGCTCGCGACCGAGCAGGTCCCGAAACGGCACGAACACGGCGGTGGCCGACACGACCGAGACCGCCGCCACTATGTAGCCGTGACGCCGTATCCAGTCCCTGACCGCTGCCGAAGCGTTCATGGCTCCCATCCCGTTGACCGGTACCGGTCAACGTCACGATACCACCGGAACCGCACCGGAAGACCGCTCGAGGGGCGCCGTCTGGTATCGTGCGTCGGGACGACTCGCGCCGTGAATGGAGGAACCGTGGCAAGCCGCGTGGCGTGCGTCTCCTGCGACTCGTACGACCCAGCCGCGGTCGATGCGGCCGTCCTGCGCGGCCTCGACCTTCTCGGCGGTGCTTCGCGCTTCGTCCGCAGCGGGGAGCGCATCCTGCTCAAACCGAATCTGCTCGTTGCGAGCGCTCCGGAGAAGGCGGTCACCACGCACCCGACGGTGTTCTCGGCGGTCGTCCGCGCGCTGGCGGCCGAGGGCGCCGCGCTCTCGTGGGGGGACTCTCCCGGGTTTGGCTCCACCACTGGCGTGGGCAGCCGCGCAGGTATCACGGGGGAGGCCGCACGGCTCGGCATCCGCACTGCCGACTTCGGCACGGGGCGCGAGGTGTCCTTCCCGGACGGCGAGCTCATCAAGCGTTTCACCATCGCCGAGGGCGTGCTCGACTCAGACGGTCTCGTCTCGCTTCCCAAGCTCAAGACGCACGCGCTCACGCGCATGACCGGTGCGGTGAAGAATCAGTTTGGCTGCATTCCCGGCATGCTCAAAGGTGAGTTCCACGCCCGGATGCCCGATGTCGAGCGGTTCTCGCAGATGCTCGTGGATCTCAACAGGCTGCTGCGCCCAAGGCTCGTGGTGATGGACGCCGTGATCGCGATGGAGGGCAACGGCCCGCGGGGCGGTGACCCCCGGCAGGTGGGCGTGCTGCTCATCTCGGATGACCCGGTGGCGGTCGACGCGATCGGCTGCCGCATCATGGCGCTCGACCCGGCGCTCGTTGGGACGTGCGTGTGGGGCGAGCGCCTCGGTCTCGGGTCGATGAGCGAGATCGAGGTGCTCGGTGACGACGTGCCCGTGATCGAGGACTTCGTCGTGAACCGCTCGCCGAGCTCGACCACCGGCAAGCTCGGCTCGTCGCTCGGCAAGCGTCTGCTGGCGCCGCGTCCGTACATCGTGCCCGAGCGGTGCACGCGCTGCGGCACGTGCGTGGCCGTGTGTCCGGTGGCGCCCAAGGCCGTGGACTTCCCGGCGGGCGAGCGCACGCTCGTGCCCGAGCACGACTACGAGCGCTGTATCCGCTGCTACTGCTGCCAGGAGATGTGTCCGGAGCGCGCCATCGAGGTGACGACGCCGCTGCTGGGGAGGCTCATCCGGCGGTAGCGTCCGACCGTCTCACAGGTACGTGAGTCGGCCCTCCACGTGGCGCCCCTCGAGCTGGTGGTCGCGCAACCATTGCTCGAGCACCTCGGCCGCAGACGTCGTGACCACCTTGCTTGGCCCGGCGGCCAGCAGTTCCTCCTCGGTCACGTTCAGGTACGGCACGCAGTTCTTCGCATGGTAACCCTGCAGCGCCACGGTGTACGTGGAGTCGTGGCTCACGGGTACGTCGTTGAGCGCGAGCGATACGAGGCGATGCTCCGCGTCGGAGTACGCCGCGCGGACGGCGTGGTTCACCTGATAGCATTCGCCCTCGCCGTCGCGGTTCTCAGGCCGCATCCAGTGCTGGAACATCCGCTCTAGTGTGGCTCCGGTAACCGTGTACCGCGTCACGGTGTCGTCGTAGGGGAAGCAGCCCATGAAGTCCATCAGGGTCACCATCGGTCCGAGACGCTCCACCCGCACGGACCCTGCGCCCAGGAGCACCACGTCCGACTGCGTCTCAGCGGCGAGAGCGTCGGCCATCAGGTTGCCGAGCGATGTCTCCTCCTCCCGACGCGGGTGCGTGTGCTCGTGGGTGAGCTTCGAGATGACCACCGAGTACTTGCGGTCCACCTCGTCTTTGTATCGGGCGATGAAGTCCACCATGCCCTGGTCCGGCTCCACGAGGTCCTCGTTGATGGGGATGAGCTGCCAGGTCCAGTCGACGATCGCATTGGTCTCGTCGTCAACAGTGATGTCGAAGCGGCCAATCTGGTCGGTGCCGGTTCCGGCCTGGGCGATCAGGATGCCGTTGATCATCGCCGGCTCCTTGAGGATCGTGTGGGAGTGCCCGCCGATGATCATGTCCACGCCCCACGCGGGGTCGAGAGCAGCAGCAAGCTCCTTGTCCGACTCGAACCCGATATGGGTGAGCAGGATCGTGAGGTCGATGTCGTCGTTGCGGTACGCGTTGCAGATGCGGCCCACCTCGGCGGCGGCTTCGTGCACGTCCATGAAGGC
>JAFGAG010000051.1 GCA_016933785.1 Coriobacteriia bacterium
CGCCGCCTCACAGACGCTCGACTTCCAGGCCCTCGATCCTGGCACCACGAGCGGCGCGCTGGACGTTGACCTCTCGGTGACATCCAACAAGGCATTCTCGCTCACCGCGGTCCCGACGCCAGACGCCAACTGGACGACCAACGGCCTGACGCTCAACCGCACCGCAGACCCCTTGAATCTCGCCTCAAACCCCAAGGGCGAGGACGTCGCCTTCACCGACTCCTACACCATCACCGTCCCGGGCGATGCGGATCCAATCTCCTACGCGGCAACCGTAATCTACACCGCGACTCAGCTCTAGGCTGTTCCAGTAGATCATAAAGAGAGGCCCCCGGGATTCCCGGGGGCCTCTCTTTTGTGCATATTCTAGCTGTCGCGAAGATTCGCCCCTGTCTCAACCATGCCGACTACTCCTCGAACTCCCTGCCTTCTCGCTCTTGGCCCAACACCTTCGCCGCCTCCGCCGCACGCTCCTCGCGCCGCCTTCTGCGCTCCTCGGCTTCGGCATCGTACTTCCGGCGCGGGGTCTTGGCATGCCTTGCAGATCTCGGTGACTGCGGCGCCACCGGGCCCTTCGGCCCACGCGGCTCCTTCGGCTTCCTGCGGCTCATCCCGCGGTACACGAGATACCCCAGTGCGTAGACGACGATGAACCCGGCCAGCACCACGAGCCACAGCGGGACGAGCCACACCGATCGCGTCTCGATGAGCTCGGACGGGAACTGTGCGCCGTCCTCGAAGTACTGCACGCGTACCTCCACCGTGTGCGGGCCGAGACCCGAGCCGCCCGTCACGAGCGAGCCGGTGAACTCACGACCTGAGTTCGGGAAGATGGCCGTATCGGTAGCCACCACGGACTGCGCCACCGCTGTCTGGCTGCGGGACAGCATCTGCGCGGTGACCTCGATGCGCTTGTTGAGGTTGCCCTCGTTCTTGACGACGAAGCTGAACGGCACCTCACGGCCGATCACGAATCCCGGCACTTCGAACGGCCGGATCGTGAGCTTCTCCACCACCTGGCCGTTCACCCTGAGCGCTACTCGCGTGCCGAGCCGCCCGGACACCTGGGCGCCGGTACCCTCGGTCTCCCCTGCGAACTCGAACATCTCGAAGAAGATGACTACATTGTGGTCTCCGGGCGCCGTCCCTCCAGGCGGTGCGAACTCAAAGGCGATCGGGAGCTTCTCGCCGGGCTCGAGCTCGAGGTACGGCGTGTTGCCCACGGCCTTGCTGTCGGCCGGCATGTAGATGCGGAACCACGTGGCGGGTGTCGCCTGTGACGTAGCGTTCTGGCGGTCGGGCGTTGTGAAGGTCTGCTCGCCGGTCTCGCTCACCGTGAGGTCGGAGACGTACACAAGCGCCTTGAGCGGCTCATCCCCGTCGTTGGAGACGATGACCTCGCCCGTGCCGTTCTCACCGGGCTCCACAGTGAACTCGAACGTGCCGGACGAGAGCCCGATCGTCTTCTCGGCATAGGCAGGTGTGGGAACGGCAAGCGCAAAGACGAGCGCCGTCAGGAGGACCGCCGCCCACCGGCTGCGTCGCATCAGATACCCACCGACTCGCGGAACGACTTCACCTGCCGACGCGCCACGGGCACCTGCGTCTCGTCGCGGTCCGACATCACCACGATGTACGAACCCTCGGCACGCAGGATCTCTTTGATCTTGTTGAGGTTGATCATGAAGCTCCGGTGCAGCCTCCTGAATACGTCATGCGACAGCCGCTCCTCGAGTTCGGAGAGCGTGAGGTCAACCAGGTACTGGTTCTCGTATGTGTGCACGTACGTGGACTTGTTCTTGGCCGAGATGTAGATGACGTCGTCCAACTCGAGCAGCACCGTGCGCCCGCCCTTGCGGACGGCAAGCTTGCGGAAGTCGCCCTCGGCCTGGGCTGTGGTCGCCACGCGCTGCCGCCCGCGCATCAGGCTCTGGATGCGCGCAACAAGCTCCATCAGGTTGAACGGCTTGGTGACGTACTGCTGCACGCCCTGCTTGAACGCGAGGATGCGTGCGAGATCCTGCGTCTTGGCGGTGAGCATGATGACGGGGATATCCGCGGTGAGCGGGTCGTTGCGGATCTCCATCAGCGTCATCCAGCCGTCCACGCGGGGCATCATGATGTCCAACAGCACCACGTCGGTGGGATGCTTGTGCAGCATCTCAAGGGCTTCGGACCCGTCCGCGGCCGAGACGACGTGCATGCCTTCGTTCTCGAGTCCCATCTGAAGCATGTCGACGATCTCCGCGTCGTCATCGACGACGAGCACTCTGATCGGATCCGACACCGCCACCTCCTCGAGCCCGGCCCCCCGCAAGGGCGTGCCGCTTATCGGAGCAGGGCGCCGAACATCGGCGACCGCACGCCCGGATTGTACCGCACATCGGCTCTATCGGACTATCGGGCGGTGCCCATGAGCCATTCGTCCATGGCTCGCGCGGCACGCTTGCCGGCCCCCATGGCGAGGATGACGGTCGCGGAGCCGGTCACGATGTCGCCCCCGGCGTACACGCCAGGCTTGGAGGTGGCACCGTTCTCATCGGCGACGATGTAGCCGCGCTTGGAAAGCTCCATGTCCGGCGTGGTCTTGGGGAGCAGCGGGTTGGCCCGGGTACCGAGCGCCATGATCACGGTGTCGCAGTCGATAGTGAAGTCAGCGCCCATCACGCACACGGGCGCCCGGCGGCCGCTCGCGTCGGGCTCACCGAGCTCCATGGTGTTGGCCACGATGCCGGTCACCCAGCCGTCCTTGCCGAGGACTTCCACCGGCGAGCAGAGCATCTTGAACTCGACGCCCTCCTCTTGCGCGTGGTGGACCTCCTCCTTGCGCGCCGGCATCTCGTCGGCAGTGCGGCGATACACGAGGAAGACCTCCTCGGCGCCGAGGCGCTTGGCGGTACGCGCAGCGTCCATCGCCACGTTGCCGCCGCCCACGACCGCCACCTTGCGCCCACGCCAGATCGGCGTGTCGACCTTGGGGAAATCATAGGCGCGCATGAGATTGGCTCTCGTGAGGAACTCGTTCGCCGAGTAGACACCGTTGAGGTTCTCGCCCGGGATGCCCATGAACATCGGCAGACCTGCGCCGTTGCCCACGAAGACCGCGTCGAAACCCTCCTCGGCCATGAGTTCGTCGATCGTGTAGGTGGCGCCCACCACGACGTCGCAGACGATCTCCACGCCCATCTCTTCGAGCAGCCCCACTTCGGCCTGCACGATGTGCTTGGGGAGGCGGAACTCGGGGATGCCGTAGGTGAGCACTCCGCCCGTGGCATGCAGGCTCTCGAAGATGGTGACCGCGTGGCCGAACCGGCGCAGCTCGCCCGCGCATGCGAGGCCGGCGGGGCCGGAGCCCACGACGGCCACTCGCTTGCCGGTGTCCTCGCCCACCACGGGCACACACCGGCCCTCGAGCTCGCACGCCAGGTCGAAGTCGCCGAGCCACCGCTCGAGGCGACCGATTGCCACAGACTCGCCCTTCTTTGCGAGCACGCATTGCGCCTCGCACTGCTCCTCCTGCGGGCACACGCGGCCGCAGACGGCCGGAAGCGCGTTGCGCTCCTTCAGTACGGCGACAGCGGCGTGATAGTCGCCGTTTATCATCTCGCCGATGAACGACTTGATATCGATGTTGACCGGGCAGCCCTCGATGCACGTGGGATTCTTGCACTGCAGGCAGCGGCTCGCCTCGGCACGCGCCATCTCCTCGGTGTAGCCGAGGGTGACCTCCTCGAAGTCTTTGGCGCGCTTGGCGGCATCACGCTCGGGCATCGGCGTGCGCGGGATGCGGGCCGGGCGATGCCGTGGCTTCTCTGGCGCAGGCGTGGCGGTGTCGTCTACGAGTGACATCTGCACTCCCTGTCGTACTCGGCGTCGGCAAGGCGCTCGTCGTCGCTGTACACACGCTGGCGGCTCATGAGCTCTTCGAAGTCCACGGCGTGGCCGTCGAAGTCGGGCCCGTCCACGCAGCCGAACTTCGTCTCGCCGTCCACAGTGCAGCGGCAGGCGCCGCACATGCCGGTGCCGTCCACCATGATCGGGTTGAGCGAGACCACGGTCGGCACCTTGTACTCACGCGTCGTGGCGGCGCAGAACTTCATCATGATCACGGGTCCGATCGCCATCGCATGATCCACGGCCCCCGCCTCGCAGAGTTCCTTGAGCGGCGCGGTGACCAGGTCCTTGCGGCCTGCCGAGCCGTCGTCGGTGGTGACGATGAGCTCCTTGAGCGGCAGCGCCCGGAACTCATCTTCGAGGATCACGAGATCCGCGTTGCGCGCACCCACGATCACGGTGACCTCGGCGCCGGCCGCGCACATCGCGCGCGCCACCGGGTATGCCACCGCGGTACCAACGCCGCCGCCCACGACCACCACGCGGCCCATGTCCTCCACGTGTGTAGGCACGCCGAGCGGCCCCACAACGTCGGCGAGCGAGTCGCCCACACCGAGGTTCGAGAGTTTGTGGGTGGTCTTGCCGACCCGCATGAAGATGAAGCGGATCCAGCCTTCCTCGGCCGACCAGTCGGAGAACGTCAGCGGGATCCGCTCCCCGTCCTCGTCGATGCGCAGCATCAGGAACTGTCCGGCCTTGGCCTTCTTCGCGATCGCGGGGGCATGGACGCCCATCTCGAACACCGCGTCGGAGAGCTGGCGGGCGTGAACGATGGGGAACATCGGCCCTCCCGGGGTTGGTACACTGACAGAGACGGCAGAACAAGTGCCGACAAGTATACCCGTCCCCGTGAGGCTGACAATGAGACGCATCACCGCAGCGCTCCTACTTATCGCACTGATAGCGCTGCCCGGATGCGCAGCCGACGAACCGGTCGTGGTGAGCCGAGAGGCGCTGGGCACGGTGGTCAGTATCACCGCGTACGGAGAGGACGAAGCCGCGGTCCGAACCGCGATCGACGACGCCTTCGCCGTGATGGCCGAGATCGGGGCACCGCTCGATGTGTACGAGCCCCTCTCCGATATCTCGGCGTTCAACGAGCGGCCGTATACCGCGCAACCATTGCCGCCCTACGCACGCGACGTCCTCGACGCGATCGACGAGCTCGAGGTCGCCGATGCCTTCTCGCCTGCGCTCTACTCGGTGACGCGCCTCTACGACTTCGAGGGAGCACAGACGGTCCCCGCCGAGGCGGACATCGCGCTCGCGCTCACCGCGGCTGACGGCTTCGTCCAGCAGGAGCCCGAGCACGGGTTGTTCGCTCGCCTGAAGGACCCCGATCCGCGTCTGGAGCCGGGCGGGTCGCTTGCTCCCGGCCTCGATCTCGGAGGCGCCGCCAAGGGCCTCGCGCTCGATTTCGCCCGCGAGTCGCTCCGCGCCAACGACGCAGTGACGGCGGCGCTCATCAGCTCGGGTAGCAGCACCGTCACACTTGGCGCCAAACCTGATGGCAGCGTCTGGCGCGTCGGCATCGAAGATCCGCGCGACTTCTCGCGCGTGATCGCCGTCGTGGGCTTCGAGGGGGACGGGGCGCTTTCCACCTCGGGCGACTACCAGCGGTACTTCGAGGCGGGCGGCGAGCGCTACCACCACATCCTGGATCCCACCAACGGGCTTCCCGCGCGCGGGGTGCGTTCCCTCACCGTCGCCGGAAGCTCTCTCAGCGGCCTGGACTCGGACATCCTGTCCACGGCGCTCTTCGTACGTGGCCCCGAGCGTGCCACCCGCTACGCCGCCGAGCACGGGGTCGCGCTGGTCGTGGTGGACGACGAGGGGCGGACACTCGTGGTGCCCGCCCCCGAAGGTTCTGGTCTGACGGTCGCAGAGGATTCCGTCGAGACCGACTGAGATCGCGACTAGATGTAGTTCTTGATGAATCCATACACGATGGGCATCTCGTACTCCTGCCCCTGGAAGGCCTTGACCGCCCCGATGATCGCGAACACGAAGACGGCGATCGATGCGACGAGCCAGACTATCTGACCGAGCACCGGGATGACGTTCAACACCGAAGCTACGATCATCACCACATAGAGTGCGAGCGCCTGGAAGGCGTGTACTCGTACGAAGCGCTCGTCCTTATAGGGCTCGATCAGTATTGCGATCAGCGCTACGATGCCCGTCAGGTACCCGATGCCAGCCAGGATCTTGCCTGTGTCGCTCGGAGCTCCTCCACCGGCGGGCGGCGGGGCCGCAGGCGCGGGCGCGGGCGGGGCAGGGGGTGGGGCCTGGTAGTCATCGCTCATCGTCATCAACCCTTTCTCGTTGGCCGCACTGAGAACGCCGCATCCGGGCATCCTCCTTGCTGTATACCCCTCGCCGTTTGCTGCATACCCCGCCAGCTGGTATGATTCGCCCGTAGCGCCTTCCGGGGGAATACCGACTCGGCTCTTTGTGGCCGTCCGGAGGAATCACAGAATGCATCGTAGCCGCGCACTTTCACTCGCAATCATCCTTGGCCTCTCATGGTCACTGCTCGTCTCACCGTTCGCGTTCGCTGCCACGGTGGACGACCTACGCGCGCACGAACGCGCAGCCGAGGAGGCGCGCGACGCCGCTGCGGCTGCCGAGAGCGCAGCCAAGAAGCTTGCAGCCGAGGTCCAGGCCCTCGATGCGACCATCGCTTCGATCCAGGGAGAGATAAGCGCGCTTGCCGACGACATCGCCGTCGCGACCGAGCGGACGAACCGCCTCGAGGCTGAAGTGGCCGAGCTCACCGCGCGGGTAGCGGCCAAGGAGAGCGAGATCGCAGCCACGCAGGCCGAATACGAGCGCCAGCAGGCGCTGTTGAGCAACCGCATCGAGAGCTCGTACAAGACCGGCGACCTCGCGTACTTCGAACTCCTGCTCGAGAGCAAGAGTATCGAGGACTTCATCACGCGCACCACACTCGTGCAGCGGGTCATCAAGTCCAACACCGAGCTCGCCGACGGACTCAAGGCGAGCCGCATCACCCTGGAGAAGATCAAGGCCGAGATCGAGCGCGACCGCGAGACCGTGGATGCGAAGCGCGCCGAGGCCGAGGCCGAGGAGAAGCGCCTGCTCGACCTGCGCAACAGGCACCAGGCCAAGCTGGACGCCCAGCAGACGGCACAGGACCAGAAGGAAGCGCTCGTCGCCGAGAACAAGGCCAACGCCGCCCGGCTGCGCGCCCAGGCCGAAGCCGAGGAGGCCGAGTCCGCGAAGATCGCCCGCGAGCTCTACGGCACTGGCTCCGGCTACTTCGCCGGCGTCATGGCATTCCCGGTTCCCGGGTTCGAGCAGACCCCAACCGGAGGCTCGGCGTTCGGCTACCGGATCCATCCCATCCTCGGCTACCGCAAGATGCATACCGGCATCGACATCGGTGGCCGCGCCGTGGGCAGGAACATCAATGGAGCGACCATCGTGGCGGCCGCGGACGGCAAAGTCATCTACACGGGCTACCGTGGCGGCTACGGATACTGCACGATCATCGACCATGGGAACGGCGTCACAACGCTCTACGCCCACCAACTCGCGGGCAGCATCAGCGTGAGCACGGGTCAGAGCGTCTCGAAGCGGGATCCCATCGGAAAGGTCGGCTCGACCGGTCTGTCCACCGGCCCCCACCTGCACTTCGAGGTCCGGGTCAACGGCAACCCCGTCGACCCCATGAAGTACCTGAAGTAGCCGCGCCGCCTCTCCACCACGCTGCGGCAGCCGCCCCCCCCTCGCGCGAAGCGCTACCCTGCGTTGTACTCCCGCATCGCGCTCTCGATGCCGTGCTCGAGGACGTGGATGACCGCCTGAGCCGCGTGCGGCACCATCGAGGCGAGTCTCTCGGCGACAGCCGGACGCATGGGCTCAAGCACGAACGCGGCGGGGTCCTGGCGGCCCGGAGGACGACCGATACCCACCTTCACGCGACAGAACTCACCGGTGCCGAGCGAATCGACAAGCGACCGCAGACCGTTGTGGCCGCCGTGCCCTCCCCCGCGCTTGATGCGCAGCGACTCCTCGGGGAGGTCGAGATCGTCGTGGATCACGATGATGTCCGCAACATCGACCTCGTAGGAGGCGGCGAGCTTGGCGACGGCCTTCCCTGAGAGGTTCATGAACGTCTGCGGCTTCACCAGGACCAGATCGTCATCACCGAAACGGACGAGGCCGACCTGTGCGCCGGCCTCGTCCTTCCAGTACGTCACGCGCAGGTTCTCCGCGAGCAGATCCGCGACCAGGAATCCTGCGTTGTGACGCGTGTTCTCGTATTCCGAGCCCGGATTGCCGAGCCCGACGACCATACGTGTCATGGGTGCGCGTACTACTCCTCGGTCCCCTCGGTGTCCTCGCCGATCTCCGGGACCTCAACGGTCTCCTCGGCAGTGGGCTCAAGCGCTTCCTCGCCCATCGGAGCCATGACCGAGACAAGGACGGACTCGGGCTCGTCCAGAAGCGTCACACCCTTGGGGGCGACGATATCGGCCACGGTCAGGGAATCACCGACCTGAAGCGCGCTGACATCCAACTCGATGTGCTCGGGGAGGTCCTTGGGGTTGGCTTCCACCTTGAGCTCGCGGAGCGAGTGCATGAGCACACCGCCTGCGCGCTCACCCTCCGAGGTGCCGACGAAAGTCACGGAGACCACTGTCTGGATCGACTGGGCCATGTCAACCGCCCAGAAGTCCACGTGCTGGACGAAGCCCTTGAGCTCGTCACGCTTGACCTCTTTGATGATGACGTCGACCGGCTTGGCATCGCCCTCTACCGAGAGCTCGACGAGCGTGGCGCCGACGGTCGCGCTCTGCATCAGGTGATCGAACTCGCGGCGGCTGACCGACACCGAGCGCGTGTCCACGTTAGGGCCATACACCACCGCAGGGACGAGTCCCTCGGCCGCGAGCTTGTGGCTCGTCTTGCCGGTGACCTCACGAACCTTCGCGTTCAATTCGACAACGTGCGTCATCAGTGCGCCTCCTCATGGTCGGCGGGCAGCGCGATCGCGCGCCCGGATACTGCTAGAGCTGGAAGTCCGGATCGAACAACTCGGAGACCGAGTCGTCGTTGTACACGTTCTGGATCGCGCGGGCGAACAGCGGCGCCACAGAGAGCACCCTGATCTTGCCGCGCTGCTGCTCCTCGGGGATGGGCAGCGTGTTGGTGACCACGACCTCCTCGACCGGGGCGGAGTCGATCCGCTCGAACGCCGGTGGCGAGAAGATGCCGTGCGTCGCCGTGACCCACACCTTGGCCGCACCCTTCTGGACGAGCGCCTTCGCGCCCACCGCCACCGAACCGGCGGTGTCGATCATGTCATCGGCAAGGATGCAGTTCTTGCCGGCCACATCGCCGATGACGTGGGTGATCTCGGCCACGTTGTGCTCCGGCCGCCCCTTGTGCAGGATGGCCAGCTCACCGCCGAGCATGTCGGCCATCTTCTTGGCGGCCTTCACACGGCCGACATCCGGCGACACGACGACGAGGTTCTGAAGCTCGAGCGCCTCGAAGTAGTCCGCCAGGATCGGCAGAGCGGTGAGGTGGTTGACCGGCTGGTTGAAGAAGCCCTGGATCTGGCCCTGGTGCAGGTCCATCGCGATCACGCGCTCGGCGCCGGCGGTGGTGAGCAGGTCGGCGACGAGCTTGGCGGTGATCGGCTCGCGCGCGGCCGACTTCTTGTCCTGGCGTGCGTACGCGTAGTGCGGGATGACCGCTGTGATGCACCGGGCGCTCGCGCGCTTGGCCGCGTCGATCATGATGAGCAGCTCCATGAGCGCCGCGTTGACCGGCTGGCAGATCGACTGGACGAGGAAGATGTCGGCTCCGCGGACGCTCTCGAGATAGCGGACGTAGATCTCCCCGTTCGCGAACTTGGAGATCTTGATGTTGCCGAGCTCCACGCCCAGGTGCCGGGCGATGTCCTCGGACAGCTCGTGGTTGTGGGTACCCGCGAACACCATCATGCGCTTACCCGGTGTCGAGATCATCGTGCCGATCGCTCCCTCACTGGTCGCCTTCACTACTGACAGGGTATCGCACTCGCGCCATCCGCGAGCACCGACTCCTCCACAACACTGTCACGGACCGTGCACTCATCGCCGATCCGCGAATCGGTGATCCGCGCATTGGGGCCGAGCGCACACCGCTCCCCCACCGC
>JAFGAG010000052.1 GCA_016933785.1 Coriobacteriia bacterium
GACCGGACAGACCGGCCAGCACGATCACCGCACATGCACCGGCCACACTCACGCCACTTTCGACGACCGAGAGGAACGCGGCAGCACCACGGCTCACCTGGATGCGGGGCGCCATGGCTACTCGCGCCGCGACCGGCCACACGCCACCCGGCAGGTACTTCCCGAGATTCGCCATGAACGAGATCTTGAAGATGTCCGCATACCGGACCGGGCTTCCGTTGGCGCGGAAGAGCAGCGCGAGTCCACCGGTGAACAGGGCGTAATAGAGTACGAGCAGCGCGAGCGAAGCAAGCAGGACGAGCGGATCCACCGCGAGGGAGCCGAAGTCCGCCTGCGACATCTGCGTCACAAGCGCCCGGGTGATGTAGTAGAGCAGCAGGATCAGGAGCGCCGCCCGAAGCAGCCGGGTGGTGATGCGCCAGGCGCGCGGTCGGAGCGGGAGGGACTGCCCATCCCGGGATATCCCGGCGAGCAGACGCTCGTAGAGCTCCGGACATCCGCCGAACCCGCGGTCAGGAGCATCCTCCGGAGCCGACACCACGGTCGTCGGAACCAGACGCTTGATCACCGCGGCGATCATCGCCCTATGCCACGGCACCCGCGAACCGTCGTGGCGCGTGCTCACGACCGCCGGTACGCCTGCGAGGAGCGCGGCGACCGGGACCAGCAGCTCACCGTCTGGTAGGTGCGTATGCACGATGTCCGGTCTCACGGTCCGGAACTGCGAACTCATTCTGATCAGCGCGGAGAGCGCCGACAAACCCGTCGCCCTGGCGATCCAGTACTGAGGCATGCCCGTCTGCTCCACGCGACCGCGGGCCGGACCGTCCCCGACGATCACCACGGACACGTCCCAGGCTCGCGGTTCCAGGGCGCGCGCAAGATCGATGGCGTGACCCTCAACACCCGTGCGCTCCAGGCCGTCTATCACCTGGATCACAACCGGCCTCTCCCGTGCGCCGCTCATGCTCGCACGCCCCCGTTGGCTCCGCCCGCTGAACCCTTCGCTGCTGCGCGGTAGAACGCGTCGGTGGCACATGCGATGGCGCTCCACGACAGGTGCGTCCGCGCCCACTCGCGGCCGTCGTGAGACAACCGCTCGCGCAGCGCAGGGTCGCCTGCGAGCCGCTCCATCGCCTCGAGCAGGCCGACGGTGTCGCCTGGCTCAACCACCAACCCGCCGGCGCCGAGCAACTCGGGAATGGCGCCGACACGAGTCCCGATGACGGGCGTGCCGAGAGCGAGGGCCTCGGCCACCACGAGCGGGCTTCCCTCGCCATGCGACGGCAGCACGAGCGCGTCCGAAGCCGCGATCACCTCGAGAGTCTCACCATGCTCCAGCGCTCCGCGCATCACGACGCGGTCGCCGACCCCCGCACCATCGGCACGCTCGCGAAGCACGGACTCCAGAGGCCCTGCACCCACGAGGCACAACCGCGCATCCACTCCGCGGGCGTTGAGGTCGATGAACGCCTCGAGCAACTCGGGGACGCCCTTGGTCGCCAGCAGTCTGCCGACGAATACGAACTCGAACGCTCCGTCGCTGCGGCCGATCGGTGTCCGCTCGACAAGCTCGTCTTCGACGCCCGAGGGGATCACCACGAGCGGACGCCCCGCGCTCCACAGGCCGTCCTGAAACAGGTACTCGCGCTGCTCCTCGGCCACCACGTCCACACCGGCCGCTTGGCGCAGGGCCACGCGCAGCAGCCGTTCCCAGATGCCACCGCGCCGGGCGAGCGTCACGTCGCTCCCGTGCAAGGTGATGACGTACGGGGTTTCGAGACGCCAGGGTGCGGCGAGTGCGGCAGTCGGCCCCCAATGGACGTGTACGATGTCCGCATCGGTCGCCAGGCGTCGGGTCGCCCGACGCAGCGCATACGCGAAGAACGGCAGTCCGATCGCCGCGAGTGGGCTGCGGCGCACGTTCTCCACGATCCCGTTACCGTACGCCACCCGCTCGGCTGCGCCCGGAAGGTATGCGAACCGCTCCACGTGGATTCCGCCGAGCATCTCGCGCAGCGGTAGCCGACCTTCGTGCGGGGCGAGCACCGTGACCACGTGCCCGAGCCGCACCAGGTGCTCGGCGAGCGCTGCGACGAAGTGACCAGCGTGGTCGCCAGCATGTCGTGGATACGAGGTGCTCACCATCAGAACCCGCATCGTGCCACCCATCTGGCTCAGCGTATGTCTCTGTTGTAATCCATGTCGAACCACATCGCGAAGAACACGAACTGGAGCCCGGAGATCAGCAGGATCGCGGCGAGCACCGTCGTGGCAAGAGACAGCGGCCTCGCATCGATCCTCGCGATGACCTGCAGCAGGCCGAGGACGAAACCGATGACCGTGAAGGCGATACCCGTCATGTAGAAGAGGACGAGCGGGTGTGTGTCCCTGATGACGTACTTCTGGAACATCCTGAACCAGAACCGCCGGAACAGAAGCCAGGACAGGGTAGGAATCACCTTCCAGAGCCGGATCCCGGACTTCTCCCCTACGTCGTATACGGGCTGTACAGGTATGTCGAGAACCCGGAAGTTGTAGATGTTGAGCTGCACGAGCATGTCGTTGGGGAACCCGTAGCGCGGGTACAGCCCGTCCAGATCGATGGTGGCGAGAGCCTCATGCGTCGCCACGCAGTAGCCGGTCTGTGAATCGGCAACGTGCCAGTACCCCGATGCGATCTTGGTCATGAGCGAGAGTGCCGAGTTACCCAGATAGCGGACCTTGGGGATGACTCTCCACGCGTCTCCTGTGAAGAGTCTGTTGCCCTTGGAGTAGTCGCAGCGCCCCTCGACGATCGGATCGAGCAGCGATGCGAGGTCACCGGGGTCCATCTGCGCATCGCCCGCCATGACCGCGGTCATGGCCAGGCCCTCTTCGACGGCAGCCTTGTACCCGGTCACTATGGCGGCGCCCACACCGCCGTTGCGATCGTGGCGGATGAGCCGGACCTTCTCCGGCATGCGCTCGGCGTAGGATCCGACGATGGCGGCGGTGTCGTCAGAGCTGACGTCATCGACGACGATGATCCGGTCCACGTAGTCCGGCATGGTGTCGATCACCGACCCGATAAGCCGAGCCTCGTTGTGGCATGGAACCACTACCCCGACCGACATGTCTCGGTACATCAGTCCCCTCCCGGGTGCTGAAAGATCCGAACGTACTCCAAGCGCTTACGATAACCCGAATCCGCGCGGGAAAGGTATGGGATCGGGTAACGGTGCCCGATGCCCCGGCATGGTCTACTCGGCGGAGGTCGTCCCCGCAACGGGCTCCCCGAAGTGCGCATTACCCTCGTCGACAAGGATCTCGTGGCTGCTCACGAGCAGCATCACGCAGTCGGGCTGATGCGCAGCGACATAGTCATGCACTGACATCTCGTGATACGCACGCAGATCAAGGATCCGCAGCTGGTCGAAGTTGAGATACAACAGCGGTTCGATGGCGTTCGTGAACGACGTGCCCACCAGCAGTGCGTCGGGAAGCTCTGGCCGGTTCGTATCGATGATGACCTCGCCGAGGTCGCCGCCCATGAACGCCAGGTAGTCGACGGGCTCGGAGGGATCCTCGGGCATCGCGAACATCGGGACCGGTTCTCCGCCGGGGACCGTCATCGTGTACGGGACTGGCACCCTGGGTGTTGCGAACGCAAGCCTGTCGGTCGCCGTTACCGCCATACCGATGCGCCGGTTGTGCGACCCCACGAAGGGGTTGGGGAGCCTCGTCACGTCAAGGTCGTCGAGTGAGTACGGCGTCAGCCCAAAGTGCTCGACCAACCTCGTATAGCCGAGATAAGCGCCGTCGAACGTCCAGTGGTGGTCGGTGCGGTAGAACAACTCTTCGGACGTGCGCTCGAGAAACTCCGAGCGTAGGTCGATCGCGGGCACACCTTCGGCCTCCAGCAGGTCGATGAGCTCGACATCCACCTCGTCGAAGCCCTCGGGCCACTCGACGTACCAGGGGTAGTGCTTGCGATAGATCATCTGCTTGTCGGGAACGTGCAGGTACACGAACCGGCCGCCGTAGGACTCGACGCGCTGGTTCAGTTCCGCAAGGCGGGCCGCAGCCGATTCGATCTGCTCCCCGATATCCGGACCCGGAGCGAGCTGAGGCCCGTTCAGCAGATAGCCATCGCTTCCGAAGTACACCCCGTTGATGTACTGACGGCCGAGCACCTTCAGGCGGAACCCGCTGTAGAGCTGGACCCACTGCTCGCGCCACGGCATCTGCTCGCTCAGATACGTCTCCCAGCCGCCGAAGTAGCTGCCATCCTTCAGTGCCGCGACCGTCCATGTCGGCGGTTCGGCGAGATCGCGCCGCTCGAGCAGTGACGTCGTCTCGTCGGGGATGAGCATCTGGGCGGCAAGCACGACGAAGACCGTGATCACGAAGATCACGACCACCACGTGCTGCGCTATGCGTTCTCCGGAATGTCTCATGAGCCCCTAGAACTTGAAGTAGATGAACGGTTGATACGACGTGCTTACCAGGAAGGCGATCGATAGCGCGAACACGAGCGCGAAGCCCACGGGCCTGACTGTGCGCGCGATCGTCCCGATCGCCGACGACCCCGCCCTCTCAAGACGTTGCGCAACCCACGCGCCCACCGGCATCGACAGTATGATGCCGACCAGCAGGTCGAACCGGTACTCCACCAGGTAGAAGATGGTCCGCGGGCCCGTCAGCGGAGCTCCCGCAAGACCGAACATGACCTGCAGCCGGTCAAGCGCGGCGTACACGCCGGGCGCGCTGAAGATGACCCACCCCACGATCACGGCAACGAGCACCGCGCCGTGACGCATCGGCCGCCAGATCCGCTCGATCCTGGCCCCCAGCACCAGTTTCTCCACCACGAGCAAGGCGCCGTAGTAGAGGCCCCACGCCACGAACACCCAGGCCGCCCCGTGCCAGAGGCCGGTCAGGCCCCACACGATGAAGAGGTTCAGCACCAACCGCACGTTCCCGACACGACTGCCACCGAGCGGGATGTAGACGTAATCGCGGAACCACCGGCTCAGACTCATGTGCCAGCGGCGCCAGAAATCCGTGATCGAGGTTGCGACGTACGGCCACCGGAAGTTCTCGGGCAGCCTGATACCGAACATCAGGCCGAGCCCGATGGCCATGTCTGAGTACCCCGAGAAGTCGAAGTAGATCTGGAGTGTATACGCGATCGCTCCGAGCCACGCGTCGAGTACCGACAGCGCACCGATGCGGACCGCGAACACGTCCGCGTTGAGTGCGGCGAGACCACCGGCAAGGATCGCCTTCTTCCCGAGGCCGATGATGAACCGCTCGGCTCCCTCGGCGAACGTGGGGACCGACTCCTGGCGGTCGCGCACCTGCGGGGCGAAATCCTCCCAGCGAACGATAGGCCCGGCAAGCAGTGTCGCGAAATCGGCGATATACAGCCCAGCGTCAAGCGGATTGCGGGCAGCCAGCGCACGCTCGCGGTAGATGTCGACGAGATAGCTGATGCCGAGGAAGGTGAAGAACGAGACCCCCGTGAGAGCGACGACGCTCGGCACCTGGATCTCCAGACCGAACGCACGGATGAGTGTGCCGATCACGAATCCTGAGTACTTGAAATACCCAAGCAGCCCGACGTTGGCGAGAACGCCGACGGACAGCACGAGCCTGGCGGACCGCGCGGACCGCGCCCGTGCCGCCTCGATGCCCAGACCGAGGCCGTAGTTGCCGATGATCGAGGCGATCAGGGCGAGGAGCGCAGTGGTGCCGCCTGCCGCGTAGAAGATGAGGCTGGCGAGTACCAGGACCCCGTTGCGGAGCCCCCGTCCCCGTGCCAGGAAGTACACGAGCAGCAGGAACGGGAGGAACGCGAACAGGAACGTCATGCTGTTGAACGCCACGTGTCCTCCTGCGTCGCCCTGTGTCCGGTGCCGTGGTGAACGCTACCCCAGGGTCGCGCGCACCTCAAGTAGCCGTCATGACGACGAGCCGCCGGGCCGCAGACGACGCTGCCGCGCCCTGTGCCGCTTGTTTCTGCCTCCCGTGCGGTGCGTCAGTCCATGTCACGACGCTTTGATAGACTCGTTCCCGTCGGACGAGTAACACGGGGGGCAGTCAGTTCGTACGTTCTCAAGCGGAGGGGAGTCGCAGCAGCATGCTTCGATATCGTTCAGTCCTATACGGAGTCACAGTCGCCGTACTATCGGGGGCTCTTGTGGTGTCCGCGCCAACGGCAGCCGGAGCCGAGGGGCTCCTCGTCACCCCGGTCGATGGAATCGGCCGCATCGAGACCGCGATCGAGGCCTCAGTGCTGGCCTTCCCTGCGGGCGCAGAAGACGTGATCATCGCGACCTCAAGGAACTGGCCGGATGCTTTGGGCGGCTCGGCTCTGGCCGGAGTGCTCGATGCACCCATTCTCCTGACTGAGCCCGGAGAGCTTCCGGCGGCCGTGGCTGCCGAGATCGACCGCCTCAACGCCACCAAGGCCTACATCCTCGGTGGCACGGGAGCCGTGACGGTTGAGGTCGAAGCCGCTCTGGATGCGCTCGAGAACGTCAGTGTCGAACGTCTTGCTGGCGACACGCGCTATGACACCGCCTGTACCGTGGCCCAGAAGGCCATCGACCTCCAGGAAGGCACCTACCAGGGCTATGCGTTCGTGGCCACCGGTGCCGACTTCCCGGATGCGCTGGGCGCTTCGCCCCTCGCGTTCGCTGGCCGCGCACCCATCTACCTCGCGGACCCGGCGCTGGGTGACAATGCGGCGCTTGTGTCGACCATGCTGGAGGCTGGGGTCACGCGAGTCATCGTCCTTGGGGGCCCGGACGCCGTTTCCCCATTGGTGTTCGATGCGCTCTCTGCTGGGCTCCCGCCCCGCAGTGTGTCGAGGTGCGCAGGCGAGAACCGGTACGAGACTGCCGTGCAGGTGGCGGGGCTGGGCGCAAGCGATTGGCTCGGGCTCACCTATGACGGCGTCGCGATCGCTACCGGGCAGAACTTCCCCGACGCGCTCGCGGGCGGCGTGCTTCAGGGCAGGAGCGGTTCGGTCATGCTGCTCACGCCCACGGCATACCTGGACGGCTGGGTGAGTCTGGAGCTTCAGCACTACGCTGCACAGATCAACGAAGTCCGCTTCCTCGGCGGCACCGGAGCGATCTCACCGGCCGTGAGGACGGCAGTGACGGACATTCTGCAGGAGTAGGCCCACCGACGAGGCTATCGGGGGGCGTCGTCGCCGACCGATCCCCCGCGATAGCTTCACGCACTGGAGTGGTAGAATCCACAGCGCGCCCTCTTAGCTCAGGGGATAGAGCACAGGTTTCCTAAACCTGGTGTCGGAGGTTCGAATCCTCCAGGGGGCACCATCGATCACACCGAAGGGAGCGGACCTCGTCCGCTCCCTTCGCTACTCTCCGCGCTGTCTGCGAGGCTCCACGGGCAGGAATCGGCACCGGGCATGCGAATAACGTGGTGGTGAGGTGTGTCCGCATCGAGGGGACGACTATGCCCACAGACAAGGAACGGCGCTGCTTCTCGCACATCCGGGCGTTCATGGCCGGCACCCGCGAGGGAATGGTCGCGATCTCTCCCGACCGGACCGTGCGTATGCTCAATGAAACCGCCGCGGACATGCTCCAGGTGACGCGCGGCGAGACCGTCGGCTCGACTGCGAGCACACTGGGCGTCCCAGAACTCACACACGGGATCGAGGAGGCACTCACCGAGAAGGACGTGGTCAGAGGCACCTTCGAGCGGCGCAACCGGTGCTACTCGTTCACGATCACCCCCTACGAAGACGGTGCCGCCACCGGATCCGTCCTTACGCTCCGCGACGACACCGAGATCCTCGCTGCCACCAAGCGCTCCGAAGCCATCCTGCTGAGCACAAGCGACGGCATCATCGTCTTTGACGCCGACGACCGCGTGACCTTCGTCAATCCCGCCGCCGAGACCGTTCTCGGCAGAGGCGCCGAGGAGCTCGTCGGGCTCGTGACCGACACGTGGACGGTGTTCGGGCTCAGCGCCAACCCCGACGGGCCAGTGAAGGAGACCGGCACCCAGACCCGCGAGGTCCGGATGGAGGAACCGAAGCACCGGATCGTGGACGTGCGGGTCGATCCCGTCTTCGATGACCGCCACACCTACCTCGGCTCCGTGTGCACGATCCGGGACGTGACGGCTGAGCGTGAAGCCATGCAGATGAAGA
Organism: Coriobacteriia bacterium; assembly: GCA_016933785.1. Taxonomy (GTDB): domain Bacteria; phylum Actinomycetota; class Coriobacteriia; order Anaerosomatales; family Anaerosomataceae; genus Anaerosoma. The sequence goes on from JAFGAG010000052.1 coordinate 8,177, forward strand.
ACGAGTTCGTCTCCACCGTGAGCCACGAGCTGCGGACGCCGCTCACGTCCATCAAGGGCTACATCGACCTGATCCTCGATGGCGAGGCCGGTGAGATCAACGAGATCCAGCAGGAGTTCCTCTCCATCGTCAAGGAGAACTCCGACCGGCTCGTGGAGCTCATCAACGACATGCTCGACATCTCGCGCATCGAGAGCGGGCGGATCGTGCTTAAGGTACAACCACTCGATATCGCCGAGCGGATCGTGGGCGCTGTGAACACGTTCAAGGCGGTCACCGACCAGCAGGGCCGGACGATCCATGTGAACCTCGCCGAGGGGCTTCCCAAAGCCGCGGGTGACCCGGACCGTGTCGGCCAAGTGCTCATCAACCTCATCAGCAACGCCATCAAGTACTCGCCCGAGGGTGGTGACGTCCACGTCAGCGCACGTGTCGAGGACTCGAAGGTCAGAGTCGGCGTCACCGATGAGGGCATCGGCATCGCTCCGGAGGACCAGGCCAGGTTATTCACCAAGTTCTACCGTGTGGACTCCTCGCTCACGCGTGAGATCGGCGGCACCGGCCTCGGACTCTCGATCTGCAAGAGCATCATCGAACTCCTCGGTGGTGAGGTGGGGGTCGAGAGCAAACAAGGTGCTGGCTCGACGTTCTGGTTCACGCTTCCTCTCGCGTCGGAGCGCCACGTCAGGACGCCGTCGCTCGAGGGCCCGCTGGGTACGCCCGGGGGTCGCATCCTCGTCGTGGACGACTGTGAGGACGTGGCCAATCTCATCGGCACGTATCTCTCGCGCCGCGGCTACGAGGTCGTGAAGGCGTTCAATGCGACCGAGGCGTGGGAGCTCGCTCTTGAGTTCGAGCCCCGCGTGATCACGCTCGACGTGATGGTGGATCAAGGCGCGGGCTTCGGGCTGCTCGAGCATCTGAAGGCCGACCCGCGCACCCGGGACATCCCGGTCGTCGTCCTCTCCATCATCTGCGACGAAGGCCGAAGCGAGCGGTGCGGCTGCACCGGCTACCTCGAGAAGCCGATCGATAAGAACCGCCTGGTGAGTGTGATCGACGGGCTTGTGGGCTCGATCGCGTCTCCGGTGGTGCTCGTCACCGATGACGATCGCAACATCGTCGAACTCCTTACGCGCACCCTCAAGCAACGTGGATACGCCGTGATGGCCGCCTACGATGGCAGAGAGGCGATGGCTGCCGTAGCCCGCACCCGCCCGGATGCGATCCTGTTGGACATCCGCATGCCGGTGATGGACGGATACGAGGTTCTCGAAGCACTCAAGGCCAATCCCGAGACCGCAGACATCCCCGTGGTCATCATGTCCGCCTACCAGCTCGACAGCGACCGCTCGGGCATCCTCGACCTCGCGACACAACGCATCGGCAAGCCCTTCGATGTCGAGGACTTCATCACGCACATCGAGGAAGTCATCACGGAAAGCGAACCTCAGACGGACGTTTCCGGGGAGGACACACCGTGAGTCGCATCCTGATCGCGGACGATGAGCCGCACATCCGCAAACTGGTCTCCTTCACGCTCAGCAACCGCGGTCACGAGATCATCCAGGCCGAGGACGGAGGCCAGGCGCTGGAGATGGCCAGGGCCGAGCAGCCGGATCTGATCCTCCTGGATGTGATGATGCCGGTCATGACCGGGTATGACGTCTTAGACAGACTCAAGGCCGATGAGGGGACCGCCGCCATCCCGGTGATCATGCTTTCGGCCAAGAGCCAGCGCACTGAGGTCGAAGAGGGGCTGACGCGCGGCGCGGAGCAGTACATCTGCAAACCGTTCACGCCCAAGGACCTGGTTCAGCAGGTCAACGAACTGCTCGACACCTGAGGGGAAGGAACCGATCGTGAGTAAGAAGGTCCTGGTCGTCGACGACGAACCGTCGATCCGCAAGCTGCTCTCGGTAGCGCTCGGCAATCGTGGCTTTGAGGTGCTCGAGGCCGAGGACGGTGTCGCCGCACTTGGCGCGGTCACCGCGCAGAAGCCGGACCTGGTGGTGCTCGACGTGATGATGCCGGGCATGACCGGCCACGAGGTGCACGACCGTCTTCGCCAGCGCGAGGAAACCAAGGAGCTGCCAATACTGTTCCTGTCGGCTGCGGGCACCTTCGAGGAGCAGCACCGCAACATCGCCTCGGATCCGTTCGCCGACTACCTGCCGAAGCCCTTCAAGCCTTCCGAGGTGGCCGACCATATCGATGCGATGCTGGATCCGGCGAAGCGCGCGGAGTTCGAGCGCGAGCGTGGCCGGCGCGAGGCGAAGCTCTCAAAGATCGTCGAGATCATGCACCGGGACCGCGGCTGAAACAGCTGACCGTCACGATCGAGGGGCATCGGGACGATGGCGCAGAAGCTCATACTCACCGCTGACGACAACGCGCAGATACGCATGCTCGTGAAGGCGGCGCTCCGCTCGCTCGGACACGAGTTGATCGAAGCCGTCGACGGAGAGCAGGCGCTCGAGCTCGCGATCGCGCGCCAGCCCGACCTGGTGCTGCTCGACGTGACCATGCCGAAGCTCGATGGCTGGGAAGTACTGCGCTTCATGCGGCAGCGCCCGGAGACCACCGATGTCCCGGTCATGATGCTCACTACCGCTGCACAGAAGATGGACCTCGACCACGCCGCATCATTGGGTTGCAACGACTACCTTACGAAACCGTTCTCACCCGGCGACCTGCGCCAACACGTGGAGCGGATGCTCTCGGACGACAGCCCGTCACCGTCCGATGTCGAGGACCAGATCGTCAGCTGACACCCCGGCGATCTCGGGCCGCGCGCCGACGAGTGCGTCGAGGAACTGCTGCACGACGGTCACACCGGGGGCCGATGAGGGCCGGTACGCTCCGCCGGCGACAGTGGACCCTCCCGGGGTCATCCCACCCAGCGCCTCCTGGTACGTGGCCGGACCGGCCTGGATGCGGACCACAGCCGCATCGCTCGCCTCGAGGGCGGCGCGTGTAGCCAGAAGCCCTGAGGGGATCGCGATGTAGTAGTCGGAGACGACCAGGTAGGCACGCTCCACGCCCAAGCCGGACTCCGCCGGGGCCTGCCCCGCCTCGGGCGTGGAGGCCGGCCCGTTGGCCCCCATCGGATCCGCGACAAGTGACACGACCGCCACGGGTGTCCCTGCCGCCTCAAGCCCCGCAGCGACACCCAGCTCGGCGACCATCGCGTCGATATCACCGGCGACCAGCGCGGCATCACGCTCGACGGCAGTATCGAAGCGTACGATCGTCGCACCCACCCCCGCATCCGAGAAGAGACCTTCGCGCTCGGCCACCACGAACGGCAGCGCCTCCGCGCCCGCCGCGAAACCGATGATGATCTCATCAGGCTCGACGTTCGCGAACGCCGGCCCGCCGGCCTGAGGACCCGCGGCGTCAGATGCGGTCTGGCCATCCGCCGAGCAACCGGCGAGCACGAACGTGATGGCGGCGGCGCACAGCAGTGCAGCCCAACGTCGAGCGGTCATGAGCGTCCCTTCGGGGTGAGCGATCAGGCGGGGCAGACCGAGCGCCGCAGCCGGATCTCGTCTCGGACCAGGATGCCCGAGAAGCCCGGCTCGGCGGAACCGTATCGGTCGGCCAGCAGCCCTTTGGCAACCGAATCGATGACGAACGAGTGCCGCTGATAGAACGAGAACGACGGGACATCGTCGTTGCTGATGGCGGCCTTGATGCCCGGCAGGCCGCGAGCGGCTGCAAGCTCGACCGCCGAGCGGATGAGGGCGCGGCCCACGCCGTGACCCTGGAACTCCGGATAGACGCTCAGCAGTACGATGGCGAGATCACCGCCATCGACCGCCAGCGAGACCAGGCCTGCGAGGCGCCCGCCGGAGACGGCGACGAGATTCTCCTGTCCGAGTACGTCGAACGAGCGCCCGAACGCGTCCACATCGGTCTCGCCGAGCGCCTGGTCGCAGATATCCTCGATGTCGTGGCGGTCCTCGCGGGTGGCCGGACGCACACCCACCTCGACGTCTCCGCCTTCCCTGCGATGGTCGTCACACAACACCGCAAGGCGGGCAGCCGTGAGCGGCAGCTCCTTGCCGCACTGAGCGCAGCGGTACTGCGCATACGGGACCTGAGATGAGTCGATCACTGCCGGACTCCTTTGACGCGACGCAAGGTCTTCGAACGGTTGTCAGTATAGCCCGACCCCGGAACCGCGCGGGCCCGGGGTCGGTGGATGGCGGGAAAGCTCGGCAGACGGTGCTAGCCGAGGCCGAGCCACCTGCCCGCGAAGTAGCCGACCGTGGCGGCGAAGCTTGTCACCGCGGTGCCCCATATCAGGTCGATCACCGTGACCTGCCACGCCCAGCCTTCCAGGGTGGCGAGGTTCGTCAGGTCGTAGGTGCCGTATGCGAGCAGGCCGAGCAACGCACCGCGCCACAGTGCGCCCAAGAGTGCTCCCTCCCGAAGCCCCGGGATGGACGCAAGCGCGAGGACGCCCACCACGTAGAGCAGGTAGAACCCGGCGGCGACCGCAAGTTTCGGCGAAGAGGACAGCAGGTGCCCGATATACGGCTCGTAGATGCGCTTGGTGGCCGTACTGAGCCACACGAGGTCGACCACGAAGAACGCGACCGTGGTGATGACGTACAGCATGGCGAGCTTGGTCAGTGACATGAGTGCTCCTCTCAGGGGGCCATGCGGTGAGTATTCCCCTCATGCGCTCCGGGCGACCGCATCGCCTGCAACGCGCGCCGAAGGGGGCTCCCCTCGTGCCGGGCGCCCCCTTCGGAGGATCAGTGAGCCCGCGCCTGAAGGCACGCCGCTTACTTCTTGCCACCGTTCGGCTTGACCACCAGGACATCGATGAACGTGCTGTCTCCGACAATCCCGGTGAGCTCGAGCTTGTTGGGGGAGATCTCCTCGGCCATGAAGCCGGTCGACATGATGTAGTGCTCGTCGTTGTTCACGATTGCACCCTCAAAGCTGATGAGCGAGTCGTTCGTGTGGAGCCACACGCGATGCCAGCCGGGCATCGTGGGAATCCAGCCGCCGCCTGCCGACGCGAAGTTCATCTTCCCGCTCGGGCCAATACCCGGCTCGATCTCGAGCTTTGTGATGCTGCCGTCGGGATTCCACACCTCGGCGAAGAACCGGTTCGTCAGCACGGTCGCGTAGTACGACTCCCACGTGTACCCGCTGCCGTCGAGCGTGGATGTGCCGAACAGCTCAGTCTTGGTGCTGGGATATTCGAGACACGCCATCTTGTAGGCGGTCATCGGCTCCGTGAGCTTCTGGTACAGCGCAATCTCAACGGGGAAGCGCTGTCCCACCACCGGGTTGATGTTCTCCATCGGGTTGCCCCAGTCGATGAAGTCGATCATCACCGCCGCGTCCGTCTTCACCCAGTCGGCCTGCCAGCTGTTGGCAGCAGTGACATACGCGGTGTTCCAGATCAGGTTGGGGTCATCCGTGGTCGTGTCCACCGGCTGCGGATACCAGGGCGCCATCGAGCGCAGCCAAGTCTCCATATCGATGGGCTCAGTAGTATCGGCGATACCATCGAGGTCCAGGTCCACCGGTCCGCCATCGTCGCCGATGATGTAGGTGGTGTAGAACTCGCCCTCGTTGCCATCGTAGTTACCTGTGTACTGCTGCTTGATGTCCTCCACCACCGCGATCGGGACGGGGTTCCCGTCGGCATCGAGCGTGAGTGTGAACTCGTTGCCGTCGTACTCGCCATCGAGATCGAGATCGATCCACGTCTTCTGATAGAACGTCTCGATGTAGTCAGTTGCAACCACCGGGAACGACAGGTTCGGCATCGCGGCGAATGGGTCCTGCTCGCCAGTCCCCTCGTCTGGACCCGGCTTTGGCGGGTCGGTGTTGGGTGTGCCCGCAAGTACCGGTGTCACCTGCAGCACCAGAGCGATCGCCAGCACGGCGATCAGTAGGGGTCTGAAGCGTCTCATGGTTCTCCCTCCCTCCCCGTCCGGCATCTGAAGAGCCGGGCAGGTATGTGCGGCACCACCCTCGTCCCCCCGGGGCCCCTGCCCCGCGCGAAAGCCGCGAGACTTGTTACCCATGCGCTGGCTGCGTTACACGCGCCCGCACGGGTGGATCGACCCGCCGGAACGAATATGCCACGCGCGCCCGTTGCGTCGGCCCCCCCGTCGTCACTTCACCTACAATGGGAGCGACGAGAGGACTGCCCCATGACGGCCGACATCCCCCGTATCACCGACGACCCGCACGCCCGTGAGGCGCTCTCGAGGGTACGCGTGCTCTACACCGATCTCGACGGCACGCTCGTGGCCAAAGGTGGCAGTATCCTCGCCGATGCGGACGCCACGCCATCGCTGGTGGTGGCCGAGCAGATCGTGGCGCTCAACCGTGCCGGACTGGCTGTCGTGCCGATCTCGGGCCGCGGGCGCATCCAGCTCCGTGAGCTCACACAGCTCCTCGGCTGGGACGGGTATATCGCCGAGGCCGGGGGCATCATCGTGCACGGCACCGGGCTCGACTTCGAGGACCGGGTTGACCTCGGGGAGTGGCCCGCAGACGCGATCCCGCCCGGGGTGTCGCCGTTCGAGGCAATCAACGACGTTCGCGCCGCCGAGACGCTCATGGAAGCGTTCCCGGGCCGCATCGAACACTACGCGCCGTGGCAGCTCGATCGCGAGGTTTCCCTGCTGCTGCGCGGTTGCCTCGACACCCGTGAAGGGCAGGCGGTCCTCGACACACTCCCGCTGCCGCTCGATCTCGTGGACAACGGCATGCTGCGCAGCTACGGCACACTCACCTGCCGTGACATGCCACCTCATGCGTATCACGTCGTCCCGCGTGGAGTGTGCAAAGCGCGCGCTATCGAACTCGACCTCGCCTGGCGCGGACTCTCACGGGAGCAGGCCGCCGCCATCGGCGACTCGGCCACCGACCTGCAGATGGCCGATGCCGTGGGCGTTATGGCGCTCGTGGCCAACGCCTTCGGCAGCAACGGCGTCACGGCCGGACTGAAGCGCGAGCCACGCGACAACGTGTGGTGCACTGCGGGTGAGCGGACGGAAGGCTGGGCGGAGTTCGCACGCGCCTGGCGTGGCGCCATCGGCTGACGCGTCCGACACCAGCTCACCCGCCCTATTGCCGTTCGCGCTGGTCAGAGCCTACAATGCATATGCACTGCACTGCGGTGCATTGACAACGACACGAGCGCTCCATCTGTTACGGTGCGGCTCCTGTTCGAACACAGGCCACTGCCCGGAAATGTCGAGAGACGCCAATGGGTAGAACAGCCCTCCCCGGCTTAAGGGGA
>JAFGAG010000053.1 GCA_016933785.1 Coriobacteriia bacterium
CCGTTGGGGCCGAGCAGCACGTGCGTCTCACCCTCCTCGATGGTGAGATCGACGCCACGCAGGATCTCGCGTTCGCCGACGGAGACATGGAGGTTCTCAACCCGGAGCAATGGTGCGATCGGTTCAGAGGTCATCGGTCACCTCGTTTCGATGGGACAGGAGCCTAACGTAGGATGATACCCACCCTCTAACAGCGGGCACCCGAACACTCTAGCAGGATGCGGGCCACCGGACAGTGCGTGGCAGGACGCGGTTGAGCGGGCGACCGTAGGCCCGACCCTACCGAGCGCCCGCGATCAGTGCGAGCTCATTTGCGATGGCCGTCGACACGACGTCAGGCTCGCCGATGATCCACAGATCGCTGAGAGTCCCGGAGTGTGCGGCCAGGTAGGCGCCCACACTCTCGGGGATGGCGCCGGAACCCACGAGCAGCACCGGTGCACGGGAGCGCCCGCCGAGGACGCCGGCAGCGAGCGCATCGGGGAAGTCACGACCGGTCGCCACGATGACTCTGCCGGGCAGGATTCCATGCTCGTGCGCGTATGCCGCCAACGCCGCAGAGGTCTCGTAACGGTCGGCGCCACCGACACGGGTCGCCCCGGGAACCTCGCGCAGCACGCCGGAGCCCACGGCTGCGGGACCTCCGGCGATGATGGTCCTCTCGATGCCGTACTCGGCGAGTAGCATTGCGGATGTGGGCGGAAGGCGGTCACCGTCGGCCAGCACGACCGGCCAGCCGTTGGCTGAGGCGAGCGGTGCGGCCGAGACTGCGTCCGGCCAGGCACGACCGCTCACTACCAGCGCGGTCTTGACGATGCGGCCGTGCTCGCGCATGCGCCGTGCGATCAGGAGTCCGGTGACGTAACGGTCACGTCCGCCGATCCGCTCGATCGTTGTGATTCCTGCGGTTCGCCGGAGATCGTCTTCTACCGCAGGCGAGATGGCGGCGGTGCCACCGAGGATGATCGCGTGCTTGACCCCGAGGCGCCGGATCTCGGCCGCCACATCATCGTGCAGTCCATGCGGTGAGGTGAGGAGTATCGGGCCGTTGACGGCGGCAGCGAGCGGCGCGCCCGCAAGCGCGTCGGGGAAGTCCGCCTGTGTGGCGATCACGACCGCGCGCGCACCCTCTGGGAATGCCTGCCGTGAGACGGCGATGGCAGTCGCCACGCGGTCCGGCCCGGCGAGGCGGGCCACTGCAAGCGGTGTGTCGCGGTCGACGAGTCCCTCGTCGCCCCACAGGAACATGCGGTGGAAGAAGCGGCTCTCGTCGTCGCTCCAGTCGGTGAACGCGAGACGGGCAGTTGGGCTGGCGCCGGCAACAAGCACGGGGTCTGAGTACAGGACGCCCGGCTCAGTGGGCGAGACGCGCTCGGCGAGCCGCCAGGTCACGCCGCGATCGTTGGATGTCCAGCGCTCGATACGTCCGCCACGCCCGCGGTAGTCGCCATCGTCAGAACCCACCGCGTCGCTGTCGCCAGTCACCGCGAACACGTCGAACGAACCGTCCGGCCGCGGATCGAGCGCGGCGGCGTCGAAGAAGTGGTCGGTGGTCGTGATCGTGCTCGTGCGCCAGATGCCGTTCTCACGGCGCATGAAGCACCAGCGGTAGGCGTCGGGGCCTGAACCGCTGCCGATGAGGTAGATCACGCACGGTGCGCCCTCGGCATCGACCTTCACCGAGACCTCGTTGGTGAACAGGGCCCTGGAGTCCACGATGCGGCAGCGCTCGTCGGCGACGGCCTTGGTGATCGGCAGTGCAAGGGTCGAGCCGTCAGCCGCGCGCCAGACACCATCGGGCGCGCGTTCCGCGTAGTAGACATGCCGACGCACGAACTCGAGTCCGGCAGACCTGAGGTCCTGATCGACCCACGTGAAGACCGCTCGCACCGTGCCATCGTCCACACGGAAGTCGGCGTACCAGTAGAGGTTGGCCGTGCCGGCCAGAACGGCCTGCGGCGTCCCGAAGCTGGTTGCGCCATCGTGAGACGCTGTCGCGAACCAGGTGCCGCTCGTTCCCCGATAGAACACGAGCATGTCGGAGCCGCCGAGCGGCACCGCTTGCGGGTATGTGCCGACGGGAAGCGACGGGGCCGACTGCCACGTTGCGTCCGGACCCGACGCGTTCTGCCGTGCGTGGAGGATCGGCGTCCAGTGCGCTCCGTAAAACGCGTGCACCCGACCGGCGGGATCGACGTAGAGCGAAGGAGCGCCATGGGCGTCGAGCCGCAGCGGGTTGGTCCCGATGCGCGTGGGCCCACGCCAGGTGGCGGTCTCGCTCTCGTACGAGGCGATGTACGGATCGAACCCCGGACCCTGGAAGGCGAGGTACGTCACATCACCCACTCTGAGCGCCGCCGGTTGGATGGCCATCTCCGAGAGCATGGCCTCCTGGGCCGCGAAGCGCGCGAAGTACGGGACCGTCGCTGCTGACGCGGTTCCCGTGAAGCCGACGGTCGCCGCAAGCAGGGCGGTCGCGAGTGGTACCGCGATGTGGTGTGGCACGTGCATACTGCCGTTATCGGCAGAACCGTGATGCGGGTGCAGCGCGGCCGATAAGCGGTTGGAGAGGACCTGGCTCTCAGGTGACGGATACGCTGGATACCCTTGCCGCACGCGTATGGGAGCACTATGACGCCCACGCGCGCGACGACCTCCCCTGGCGCGCCACGCGCGACCCGTACCGCGTGCTCGTGAGCGAAGTGATGCTGCAGCAGACCCAGGTTGCCCGGGTGGTGACCAAGTACGCCGAGTTCCTTGCATCGTTCCCCACCGTTGAAGCGCTCGCCGAGGCGCCGCTCGATGAGGTGTTCCGGGTCTGGCGGGGCCTCGGCTACAACCGTCGCGCGCTCGCGCTCAAACGTGCGGCCGAGGCGATCGTGGCCGAGCACGGCGGCTGCGTTCCGGACACAGCCGAAGGGCTCGTGGCGCTTCCCGGCATCGGACACGCCACCGCGGCGCAGATCCTCGCTTTCGCCTTCGATGTGGGCGTGCCGTTCATCGAGACGAACATTCGCAGCGTCTATCTGCACGAGTTCTTCGGCGATGCCGAGGACGTGCCGGATTCGGCGATCCTTCCGCTCGTGGAGGCGACGATGGACCGGGAGCGACCGCGGGAGTGGTTCTGGGCGCTCATGGACTACGGGACGCATCTGAAAGCGACCCGCCCGAACCCGTCGCGTCGCAGCCGACACCATGTCCGGCAGGGGCGCTTCGAGGGTTCCAACCGTCAGCTGCGGGGCCGGCTGCTCGCCGCGCTCGCCGGGCCGGGGCATCCTGAGGGTCCGGTGGATGCAGCCGGCGCGGGCGGCTCCGCCGTGGCACCGTCACGCTCAACCGAGGACCTTGTCCTCGAGGTCGGATTCCCGGCCGAGCGTGTAGCGGATGCGCTCGGGGCGCTTCAGGCCGAGGGGTTCGTGGTCTCCGACGGGAGCGGTTGGCGCATCGGCTGAACGCCGGTGACGCGTGCGGCCTCGGCTTCCACCTCGCGCGCCACGGAGTCGACGGCCGAGCCGTTCTCGTCGGCGATGCGCGCCACATCGTCGGCCTCGGCGCGCAGCCTGCGGGTTCCGTCGGGAAGGCGAGCCACCTTGAACCGGACCGGGCCGAGTGAGGTGTCGATCTCGGTCACGTCCCGCTCGGCGAGCCGCCGGTCTGCGGGCATCATGCGTACGCCGAGTGTGCCGGTCTCGGCCATCACGCGCTCAGCGAGCGCCGGTGCGGCATCTTCGGTAGCGAGAGCCGAGAGCACGACTGCGGCTCGGCCCTTCTTCATCACCACCGATGTCTGCCAGGCGTCGAGCGCACCGGCAGTGCGAATCCGCTCGGCGGCGGTGGCGAGTTCCTCGGGCGTGAGATGGTCGAGGTTCGTCTCCAGCAGGACGACGCCGTCGTGTCCGGTGGCGGAGACAAGCGGCTCGCCGAGGAGCACGCGGCAGACGTTGGGCCGGCCCAGGTCGCGCGTGCCGCACCCGGTGCCGACGCGGCGGAGCGTCATCGGCGGCATCGCGCCGGTGCCGGTGGCGAACGCCCGTAGGAGCACGGCGCCGGTGGGGGTGGTGAGCTCACCGTCGCCCGGCCGGCCCGGCGTCACGGAGAGGCCCTCGAGCAGCAGTGCCGTCGCCGGTGCCGGTACGGGCAGCTCGCCGTGTTCGGTCGTGACGGTGCCGTCGCCGAGCGCCACTGGAGAGGCGACGAGCTCGGTGATCTCCAGGGCGGTGAGAGCGAGGGCCACGCCGAGGATGTCGGCGATCGTGTCGGCAGCGCCGATCTCGTGGAAGTGCACGTGGTCGGCGGGGACGCCGTGGACGCGCGCCTCGGCCTCGGCGAGCAGGCCGAGTGCCCTGAGCGCTCCGCTGCGCGCGGGCTCATCGATTGCGGATGCCTCGAGCAGCCCGCGCAGCTCGGCCCAGTGACGCCGCGGCGCGCCAGTTTCGGTCACCGTTACGCCGGTGCCGCTCACGCCGCGAGAGACGCGGGCGGGAGTCTCGACGACCACCTGTTCAAGTCCGAGTGCAGCCAGGGCCTCGCGCAGCCGGCCGGGGTCGAACCCGGCATCGACGAGCGCCCCCAGGAGCTTATCGCCGGAGACGCCGCTGGAGCAGTCGACGTACGCGATCACGCGCCAGCCTCCGCCACCGCGTGATTGATGCGGCTTGCGAGCGCCGCGGCGCCGAACCCGTTGTCGATGTTCACCACGCCGAGCCCCGAGGCGCACGAGCTCAGCATGCCGAGCAGCGCCGCGATACCGCCGAGGCTCGCGCCGTATCCCACCGAGGTGGGTACCGCGACCACCGGGCATGAGACGATTCCGGTGACGAGCGAGGGGAGTGCACCCTCCATGCCGGCCACGGCCACGATCACGCTCGCCTCGCGGAGCACCTCGGCGTGGGCGAGCAGGCGGTGGACGCCCGCGACACCCACGTCGTAGACGCGCGTGACGCGGTTGCCCATCACCTCGGCGGAGATGGCGGCTTCTTCGGCCACCGGGTGGTCGGCGGTGCCTCCGGTGACCACCACGATGTGCCCGACGGCGGGCCGCTCGGCTCTGCGGTCCACAACGAGCAGGTGCGGCTCCTCGAAGTAGCGCGCATCCGAGGCTACCTGCGCCACCGACTGGAAGTGTGACGCGGTCGCCCTCGTACCGAGAAAGACCTCGCCGTGATCGAGCATCTCACGGGCGATCGAACGCACCTGCGAGGGGGTCTTGCCCTCACAGAACACGACTTCCGCGAACCCGCACCTGAGCGCGCGGTGGTGGTCGACCTTGGCCTCGCCGAGGTCGGCGTAGGGCAGCCGCGCGAGGGTCTCGAGCGCGTCGTCGGGGCTGGTGTCGCCCGATGCCACCGAGTCGAGCAGCGCGCGCAGTGCGTCCGGATGCATCCGTCCTCCTTGCGGTGATGATGCTGTCTGCGGGGCATGTCCTTCGTGAAGGTTATACACTGTTAGGACACGATTGAGGCGGGTTGGCACCCGCACCGTGAGGAGAGTGCCTCGAGCGGTTGGATCTTCGAGCACGCATAGGACACGTTGACCCGGCGGTGCGGTGGGTCCTACTCGCCCGCCTGGGCGGTGCCGCGATCCTCGCGGGAGTCCACGCATTCTGGGCCGGCGGCATCCCCGAGTACGCGCCTTTCACCACCTGGGGGCTGGGGGTATATCTGGCAGCAACGGTGCTGCTCGTACCGGTAGCGCTGCGCCTGAAGGACCGGGGTTCGGTGCCGTTCTGGACAGCCGTTACGGTGGCCGACGGCATCGCGCTCGGCATCCTCACCGGCGGACTCGGCGGTCTCGAGGACCCGTTCTTCGCATGGTACGTTGGAGACGCTGCGGTTCTCGCCATGGTCATGCGGCGCCGGCAGAGCTGGGTGCTTACCGGGCTGCTCGTGGTTTCCTACGCCCTGGCTCACCTGATCGGCCATCAGGTGACCGAACCCCTGGTGCACGTGTTCCTCGTGTTCAAGGTGATGACCCTTATGCTCGTGGGTGGTGCCGTAGGCATCACCATGGGTGCCCAGGAGGAGCGCCGTGTTGCGCTCGAGTCGCTCCAGGCCGAGACGATGGAGCTGTACGCCAAACTCGAGCGCAGCGTGTCGGAGCTGCGCGCGGTCACCGAGATCACCGAGATCATCCACTCAACACTCGACGTTGAGACCGTGGGTCCGGTGCTCCTCGAGATCCTCCATAAGGTGATCGACGTGCCCGCCTCCTGCATCTACGTCATCGACAAGACGAAGCACGAGACCATCTTCTCGGCGAGCAGGGGTGTACCCAAGGAGAGCGTGCGCGGTCTGTCCGGGCTCGAGATCACGGGCGCGATCGCACCGTCTGCATCCGACAACGCGTTCGGCTGTATCGAACTCATCGACCACCCGGAAACCCTCGTGGTCTTCTGCGCTGACACTGAGGCGATCGACCAGCTCTCGCCCGATGACCGCATCGTGCTGCAGACGGTGGCCTCCGAGCTGGTGGTGGCCGTGGAGAACTCCCGCCTGTACAAACTCACCAAGCGGCTCGCCATCACCGACGAACTCACGGATCTCTACAACTACCGCTACCTGCAGCAACGGCTCGACGAGGAGATCGGCCGTGCAGATCGCTACGACAAGCGCCTGTCGCTCCTCATGCTTGACATCGACGATTTCAAGCGCGTGAACGACAGCCACGGCCACCGTGTGGGTGACGGTGTGCTCGCCGAGGTCGGCCACGTGCTCAAGACGACCGTCCGCGAGGTGGACGTGGTGGCCCGCTACGGCGGCGAGGAGTTCTCTGTGGTGCTCCCCGAGACCGACGCGTCGGGCGCGTTCATCGTCGCCGAGAAGATCCGGGAGGCGATCAGCCTCACGAGGTTCAAGGACGCCGACGGGGAACGCCGGATACATGTGACCGTGAGCATCGGCCTGGCGAGCTACCCCGTGCACGCGCACGACAAAGAGTCGCTGCTGCGCGCTGCCGACGACGCGGTCTATCGCGCCAAGGAGACCGGGAAGAACCGGGTTCGTGCACCGCGGCTGCGTCTCGGTCGCGTGCAGGTGGAGAGCACCGAGCAGGAGGTCGCCGAATGACGAACGTCGCGTTCCTGGGGCCGGCCGGAACCTTCAGCGAGGTAGCGGTGCTGTCGCTCAGCATGTCGGACGCCGAGCCCCTACCCTGCACGAGCATCGCCGAGGTGTTTGAGGCCGTCGAGCGCGGCAAGGCCGACCTCGGCGTGGTGCCCATCGAGAACTCGATCGAGGGCTCCGTCTCGGCCACGCTCGATGCGCTCGCGTTCGACACGTCGCTCGAGATACAGCGCGAGCTCGTTCTCGACATCCGGTTCGCGCTGGTAGCCGCCCCGGGCACGCGTCTCGCGGACATCACCGAGGTTGTGGCACATCCGCAGGCGAGCGGTCAGTGCCGCAGGTGGCTCGACCGACATCTGCCGGGACGGCCGATCGTTGCGGCCAACTCGAATGCCGAGGCGGTGCAGACCGCAGTGGCTGCCCCTGGCGCTGCCGCTGTGGGGCCGGCGCTCGCCGCCGAGATCTACGGCGCCGACGTGCTCGAGGACGGCGTGCAAGACTACGCGGGTAACCAGACGCGGTTCGTGCTCATCGGGCGCGGGCTCCAGCCGCCGACCGGCCACGACAAGACGTCGCTCGCGCTGTTCATGAAGAAGGACAAGCCGGGCGCGCTCCTGATGATCCTGTCCGAGTTCGCGTACGCCGACATCAACCTCACCAAGATCCAGAGCCGTCCCACCAAGCGACAACTGGGCGACTACATGTTCTTCGTCGACCTCGAGGGGCATGTGGAGGACCCGGCGGTGCGCCTTGCGCTCGACTGCCTCAGGCTCAAGCTCCGCGAGGTCAAGGTGCTCGGCAGCTACCCCAACGCGCGGTAGGGTCCGCATGCCGCGCTACACCGTCGACCTGCACAACCACACGCCACTCATTCCCAGTGACTACCGGGGAGACCCGGCCACCACGCCCCGCCAGATCGTGGAGCGCGCCCTCGAGCTGGGCATCGACGTATGGGGCATCGCCGACCACTTCAGCGTTGACTACGGTCCCAGGCTCATCGCAGCCGCGGAGGAGGAAGCAGCCGAGACGGGTCGGCGGCTCCTCGTGGTGCCGGGCGCCGAGATTCGCGTTCGGTATGAGGGCGAGGAGACGCACCTCGTGTGTCTCTTTCCGCCCGAACGCGCCGATATCCGGTTTGCGATCGTGCTCGATGTACTTGGGCTGACCTCGTCCGTGGCGCCCCTCGAGGAGCTGCCGTTCTTCGCGGTGGAGCGCGATCCTCGTGACGTCGCTCGCATCGTGGACGGCGTGGGCGGCCTCTGCCACATCGGGCACGTGGACCGCACCTTCGGCGACTACTGCTTCATCGAGTCGGAGCTCGTACACGATCTTGCCGAGTGCCCGCACGTCTCGGCGATCGAGCTCATCGATCACTCATGTCGCGGGCGGTTCAGGGACGGCCTGGCCATCGCTCACATCTCGTCCTCGGACTCGCACTCGCTCGAGGAGATGGGTCGGCGCACGGCCACACTCGAGATGCCCGAGTTGTCGTTCGAGGGGCTGAAGGCGGCCTTTCGGGCGGCGCGTCGCTAGCGCGTCGTCTGCGACGCTGTCGCTGCGGTTCATGGGTCCTGGCCACTGTGGCCAGCGTGGCTCTGGGCTCGGCCCACGTGTCCCTGATGTCGCTTAGGACGTCTGCGTCCTGGGTACGGACGGCTTATGGACGGTGGGTCGCGAGTACCTCTATCGGCTCGCGACCGACCCGTCAGGTGTCTCGCCTCTCGCCGCCCTGAAGTACGGCGGCGCCCGTTGCTTGAGCGCTCACAGCGCTCCGGGTGCCGGCCTCCGGCACGGGACCGGGTATTGGGGAGGGGCGCCATGAGCCGCGAGCGTACAACCGTTCGTGTGGCCAACCTCCCTTCGCACGAAGCCTCGGCATCGGCTGGTGCCGGCCCCGCTATGGAAGGCTGAGCGCCGACCGCGGGTGAGCGGGATGAGAGGGGTTGTCACTCATGAGACATCCACGTGCTGCACAGGGGCTCACGGTTGTACTCGTCGCGGCTCTGCTGCCGGCGGCGTTCGTGCCGTCGGCTGCCGCCGCCGAACTGCCGGTTGACTACAGCTACCAGTCGGTGCTGCCGTTTGATGGTGCCGCATACGACTGGTTCGGCGATGCAGTCGCCGTGTGGGGAGACACGGCGCTCATCGGAGCACCGGGTGACGACGACCTCGGTGCCATATCCGGCAGTGCCTACGTCTACATGCGGATCGACGACTACTGGGTCCAGCGCCAGAAGCTGACGGCCGGCGACGGTTCAGACGGTGACTACTTCGGTTCCCCCGTGGCCATACGCGGCGAAACGGCCGTCATCGGAGCACCGGGTGCAGGCAGCAACACGGGTGCAGCGTACGTCTTCACGCGTACCGGAGGTGTCTGGAGCCAGTACGCGAAGCTGACCGCCGACGATGGTGAAGTGGCTGATCTGTTCGGGCGTGCGGTGGCGATCGATGGAGAGACCGTCCTCGTCGGCGCTCCCGGTGACGATGACCGCGGGTCGGGGGCGGGCGCCGTCTACGTGTTCACCCCGACCGACACCACCTGGACCCAGCGAGCCAAGATCACCGCCACTGACGGCGACGCTGCCGCTGCTTTCGGAATGGCGGTGGCCCTCGACGACGGGACCGCACTCGTCGGCGCGAGCGAGGATGAGACCGCTCGAGGGAGCGCGTACGTCTTCACGGGCTCCGGCAGTACGTGGACCCAGCGCGCCAAGCTCGTAGCGCCCGATCGCGACACGTACGACTACTTCGGTTTCTCGCTGGCGCTTGAGCGCGGGACCGCGCTCGTCGGCGCGTACGGCGAGGACGATCAGAGAGGAGCCGCGCACGTGTTCACGGGCAGCGGTGCGACGTGGGCGCATCGTACGCGGCTCGTGGCGTCAACGCGCGATACGTTCGACCGCTTCGGCCTGTCGGTGGCTCTGTCCGGAGGCGCGATTCTCGCTGGAGCCCGCGGATATGGCGACACCGGTGCGGCGTACGTGTTCACGGGGGGTGGTGCCGCCTGGGAGGAGCGCACGCGCTTCGGGGCGCCCGGCACCGAACTCGACGATGAGTACGGTGATGCGGTCGCCCTGTCGGGGGGCAATGCCGTTGTGGGTGCCCACTTCAACGATGTGGGCGCCTCGAACCAGGCAGGCGCTGCACACTTCCACACGTTCACCACGCAGCTCACCCTCGACGCCAAACGCCTGGCCGGCGCCGATCGCTACCTGACAGCGGTGGCGGTCTCGAAGCAGGGCTTCCCGGCCGGGGCTCCGGCGGTTGTGATCGCAACGGGGGCCAATTGGCCCGACGCTCTCGGGGGAAGCGCGCTTGCCGGGGCGGCGCATGGGCCGCTGCTACTCACGCGTCAGGCGGCGCTTCCGGCGGAGGTCTCGGCGGAGGTCCGTCGGCTCGGCGCGGTGAAGGCATACGTGCTTGGCGGCACCGACGTGGTGTCGGGCAGCGTGGAGGACGAACTCGTCGGACTGCTGGGCCGTGCGAACGTGGAGCGCCTTGCCGGGCCCACCCGGTACGAGACGGCGAGCGCGGTGGCAGACGAAGTGATCGAGCTCCTGGGCTGCTCGTACGACGGCCGCGTGTTCGTGGCTACGGGCCTCAACTACCCGGACGCCACGGCGGCTTCGCCGATCGCCGCCTGGCAACCGATGCCGATCATGCTCGCGGACGTGCGTGCGGGGACGGTCGATCTGCCGGCATTCACCGAGCATGCGGTGGTGTTGGGGTCTGAGGCTGCTGTTCCGCAGAGCGTCTACGAGTACCTGGAAGACGAGCTCAGCGCGGACCACGTGTCCCGGATCGGAGGGGCCAACCGATACGAGACAGCGGCGATGATCGCCGAGAGGGCGGTGGACGAGCACGGCATGAAGTGGAACGCTTCCGGGCTTGCCACGGGGGAGAACTTCCCCGATGCGCTTGCGGCCGGACCGATGCTTGCCATCCGCGAGAGCGTTCTTCTGCTGACGCGGTCGTCGGCCCTCTCGGCTGAGGCGCGGTTGCCGCTCGAAGCCAACCACGCGTCGATCTGGAGCATGTTCGTCTTCGGTGGCGAGCTGGCGGTCTCACCCGCCGTGTTGGCAGAGGCCGAGCTGGCAGCGGGACTCTAGGTGCGCGGCGCCCGGCATGTTGTTGTGCGCGGAGGAGGGGGCGCATGGCGGCTCGTGAGGAGTGTCGGTTGAGGGGGGGGTAACGAGGATGAACGCTGTAAGCACCGCACGCCGCGCCGTCTCCGCGTGCGCAGCAACGCTGATCGTCCTGGTCGCGTTGACCGCTGCGCCTGCCACGGCGGCGGAGCTGCCGCTCGCGTATAGGGCGTGGGATCTACCTGCCTCGGACCCCGCGGCAGGCGCGCGGTTCGGCTCGTCGGTCGCGGTATGGGGTGACACGGCGGTGGTCGGTGCCCCATACACGAGCGGGGAACGAGGCGCGGCGTATGTCTTCATGCGCGCAGGCGGTGCGTGGACGTTGAGACAGAAACTCATCGCTCTCGATGGCGCTGAGACAGACCGCTTTGGCTGGTCGGTGGCCATCCGGGGCGACACGATCCTGATCGGCGCGGC
>JAFGAG010000054.1 GCA_016933785.1 Coriobacteriia bacterium
GCTCGCGTGAAGTCTGGCGAGGAGTTCGCCATCGTCTTCGGCGCCATGGGGATCACACATCGTGAGGCCGCGTTCTTCATGAACCAGTTCGAGTCCACCGGCGCTCTCGAGCGAGTCGTCTTCTTCCTGAACCTCGCAGACGACCCGACCGTCGAGCGGCTGTTGACTCCGAAGTGTGCACTCACCGTCGCCGAGTACCTCGCGTTCGAGAAAGACCTGCAGGTGCTCGTCATCCTTTCGGACATGACCAACTACTGCGAGGCGCTGCGCGAGGTCTCGACCGCACGCGAAGAGGTGCCGGGTCGTCGTGGCTACCCTGGTTACATGTACACCGACCTCTCGACCATCTACGAGCGCGCCGGTCGAATCAAGGGCCAAAAGGGCTCGGTCACGCAGCTCCCGATCCTCACGATGCCGGACGACGACATCACGCATCCGATCCCCGATCTCACCGGGTACATCACCGAGGGTCAGATCGTGCTCTCACGACACCTGCACCGCCGCGGCGTGTTCCCGCCGATCGACGTGCTGCCGTGTCTGTCGCGCCTGATGAACCTCGGCATCGGTGACGAGAAGACCCGCGATGACCATCGCGCCGTGGCCAACCAGCTTTACGCCGCGTACGCTCAAGGTCGCGACCTTCGCAGGCTCGTCGCTATCGTCGGCGAAGAGGCGCTTTCGGACACCGACCGCCGGTTCCTGCACTTCGCGGACGCGTTCGAGGAGCAGATCATCGGCCAGGGTGACAAGGGCCGGACGATCGAGGAGACGCTCACTGTCGGCTGGGAGCTCATGAGCGAGTTGCCACTGAACGAGCTCAAGCGCGTACGTGAGTTCATCGACAAGTACCATCCCACCGCCGCTGCCAACCGCGCGGCCGAGATGGGCGACCTGTAAGAGACGTGGGCCGTCTGTCTCGCGACGCGGGGAGGTGACACGTGGAAGAAGTACGACCGACCAGATCGGAGCTGCTTGAGCGGAAGCAGCAGATAACGCTCGCCGAGCAGGGTATGGACCTGCTCAAGCAGAAGCGCGACGCGCTGCTCATCGAGTTCATGTCGGTCATGGACGAGACGCTGCGTCTGTCGAACGACCTGCAGCGCACCACGAACGAGGCACAGTACAGCCTTGCGATCGCCAAGGCCGTGGATGGCACCGTCTCCGTGCGCTCGGCAGCGTTCGCCACGCGCGGTGAGGTCACGATCGACATGACCGGTACGAAGATCATGGGTATCGCCGTCCCGGTGGTCACGAAGGGCGAGAGCCCGCTGCGTACCTCGTTCACGCGTGGTTATGCCATCACCGGCGTCTCGTCGCGGATCGACGAGACGGCCGACAAGTTCGAACGGATCCTTGACGTCATCATCGAGTATGCGGACATAGAGACTAGGCTGAAGCGGCTCGGTGAGGAGATCCAGAAGACCAACCGACGCGTGAATGCCCTCGAGCAGATCACCGTGCCGCAACTCAAAGAGCAGGTCTCCTATATCCGGCAGGCGCTGGATGAGCGTGCACGCGAAGAGTTGTTCCGGCTCAAGAAGGTCAAGAAGAAGATCGAGGCGAAGAAAGCCGCGCACGCGTCCTAGCCGATGTGTGCCGGAGAACTACTGTGAGGCGACTCGTCCACCGGGGGGTTTGATGAGTCGCCTCACCGCACGTTCGGCGCGTGTCGCCTCTTGACCGAGAACAGTTGATGGCCCGGACGAGTGTAGCGTCCGGGCCATCATGGTGTGCGCAGGGTCCCTAGACGCTTCGCGAGCGAACGAGTTCACCCACGGCCATGAGCGTCTCGACCACGTTGTGAGCGCCTTCCTGCTGCAGCTCGCGGCTCTGCTCCAGCATGTGCTGGACGTCCTCACCGGTGAGCTTGCTGAAATGGAGATTCTCCCAGTCGGCCCGCTTCTCGTAGGCCCAGAGCTCACCCAGCAGCCAGTTCAAATCGGCGAGGTCGCGCTGGGTGAACATTCCCCAATCGGCCTTGAGCCCCTGTCGGATCCGTTCGGTAGCGCGCTCCACCGCCTTCGCCTTGCGCAGTTGGAACGCCCGCATCCCGATGTCCTCATCGGTGAGATCAGGTCTGTTGCTGTTCATCGTGCGCCACCTCCTCGCCGATATGTTCGCCGCAGAAGGGCGTTTGTCCTGCATGGTGATGTGGCATCGTCGGCCGGCGGCCGCTCGGATACAATGTTCCCGGTCGGCGGACGGTGTTCGGGAGAGGTCCTCATGGAGCTGAGCGAGGTTATTGCGAAGAGAAGGAGCGTTCGTCGCTTCAATACGAAGCTCGCGGTGAGCGATTCGGACATCGATGCACTGCTCGAGGCTGCCGTGACTGCGCCTTCGGCCGGAAACATCCAACCGTGGCGATTCTTCGTTCTTCGCTCGGCGGAGGCGCGCGAGAGACTCGCTGCCGTGCTGTCGCAGCGCTGGGCCGCCGCCGCGCCCGTCGTGATCGTGGTCGCGGTCGATCCCCGTCCCAGCGCGGCCCGCTATAGCGACCGGGGCGAGTATCTGTACTGCATCCAGGATACGGCGGCCGCGGTGGAGCACATGCTGCTCACCGCAGTCGATCGCGGCCTGGCGTCCTGCTGGATCGGCGCGTTCGATGATCGCGCGGTGGCCGAGGCGATCGGTGCGGTCGCGCCGGTCACGCCCATCGCGATCCTGCCAGTGGGACACCCTGCGGAGTCGGGCGGGCGACCTGCTCGCCGGCCTCTGAGCGAGATCGCCACGTGGCTGTGATCGGAGCCTCCTGATATGGATGTCCCAGGTGATACCTATAGCACGCCCGATGCAGCTGAGGGGTTGACGGCACTGCGTGAACGCATCGGCGACTGCCAGAGGTGCGCGCTGGGCGCGACCCGCACGAAGCTCGTCTTCGGCGCGGGCGATCCGCGGGCTCGCCTGATGTTCATCGGCGAGGCGCCCGGGCGCAATGAGGACCTCAAGGGCGAGCCGTTCGTAGGGGCGGCGGGCCAGCTCCTCGATGAACTGCTCGCGAGCATCGGGCTCGCGCGGTCCGATGTCTACATCGCGAACATCCTCAAGTGCCGGCCGCCGGGCAATCGCGACCCGTTGCCCGCGGAGACCGAGGAGTGCACGCCGTTCCTCGAGGAGCAGGTGAGAGTGATAGACCCGGTGGTGATCGCTACGCTCGGCAACCATGCGACCCATTTCATCCTTGAAACCCAACGACCTATCGGCGCGCTCAGGGGCCGGTTGTTCCATCACCGCGGGCGCTGCATCGTGCCGATCTTCCACCCCGCGGCCGCCTTGTATGACCGATCGAAGGCCGAAGTGCTCTTCGACGATTTCAAGCGGTTGAAAGCCGTTTTGGACCGGGTCGCCGAGAACGGTCGTCCGTGTGCTGACGGCGATCAGCCGAAGCTGTTCTGAGAGGCGGGCATGGACCACGTTTTCACGACCGGTGACGCCGGAGAGACGGACCGCGCGGGTGCGCTGTTGGCAGCGTGCCTCGAACCGGGCGACGTCGTGGCGCTCTCGGGTGATCTTGGGGCAGGCAAGACGCACCTCGTCCAGGGTGTGGCACGTGCTCTGGACGTGGACGGTGCGGTGACCAGTCCGACGTTCAACATCCTGCTCGTGCATGACGGCGTGCTTCCGCTCTACCACTTCGATCTCTACCGCCTCGAGGATGAGGCGCAGCTCGAGGACGTCGGCTTCTTCGAGATGCTCGAGGCTGATGGAGCCTCCTTCATCGAGTGGGGCGACCGATTCCCCGATGCGCTCCCCCCGGATCACCTGCTGGTAACGATCCAGCGATCAGGCGACACAGGCCGCGTATTCACGCTGCACCCAGGTGGCGTGCGGGCGCGCGTGCTGGCGGATTGCTGGATCGCTGCCATCAAAGCGGGTGCCTCCGGATGAGGCCCCTCCTTGCGTTCGATACCTCGACGGACCACCTTGCGATCGGCGTCGGTGATCTCGATCGGCCCGGTGCGGTGCTCGCCGCAGCCGACGTGCCGGCACCTCGGGCGGCGAACACCATGGTGCTATCGGCCGTCGAGCGTGTGCTCACGGAGGCGGGGCTGGAGCCGTCCTCACTCGCTGCAGTCGCGTGCGGCCGTGGGCCGGGGTCCTTCACGGGGGTGCGCATCGGTGTCGCGACAGCCAAAGGCCTCGCTCATGGAGCGGGAGTACCGCTCCTGGGATTTGGCACGCTCGACGCTCTGGCATGGCGGGTCTGGCGGTCCGGGGAGCACGGGAGCCGCGGACTCATCGGTATCATCGGGGATGCGATGCGCGGTGAGGTCTACCCCGCTCTCTTCGAGATCGAGAAGGACGGGGTGGCCCGCCTCGACGGTGATCGCGTCGCGCCACCCGCAGACGTCGCAGACGAGTGGGCCCGTCACGGGGACGCGATCGTTCTTGCCGGCCCCGGGCTCAGCAAGCATCGGGCGATTTTCGAGAACGCCTACAGCGGCCGGGCTCACATCGCCACCGAACGGGTGTGGGTCGCGGACGGTCGCTCTTTGCTGGACGCGTCGTGGGCAGCCACCGGGCCTTCGACGGTGCGAGAGGTCGTGACACTCGAGCGTTCCGATGCGTACCGGATCGCACACCCCGGCGCGCTGCTACCTGTCTACACGCGACTCTCGGATGCCGAGGAGGCGGAACGGCGCAGGGGGGCGATCGGAGCAGGAACGGGCACCCCGCCGCCGAGCGGCGTAACCGGTCCCGCTGGCGGTGACCGGTGATGCGGATGAGACCTTTGGAATACAACGACATTCCTGCGGTGCTCGCGATCGAACGCGCGAGCTTCCCGGACCCGTGGGCCGAGAGTTCGTTCGCCGACGAGATCGGCCGCACCGATCGCAGCTGGAAAGTCGCGGTGTCCGAGGAGCGTGTCGTCGGCTACGGCGGCGTCATGACAGTGGGGGACGAGGGACATCTGCTCGATCTCGCGGTGACACCGGATGAGCGCGGGACCGGCCTTGGCAGGAAGCTCGTATGGGAGCTTGCGGCTGACGCGGCGCGCGCTGGCGCGTCCAGGCTCACGCTCGAGGTGGCCGCCTCCAACGATATCGCTCTCGCGCTCTACCGTTCGTGTGGTTTCGATGTCGCAGGGCGCCGACCCGGGTACTATCCATCCACCGGCGATGACGCGCTGCTTCTGTGGTCCCGACCCCTGAAGCCGCACCTGGCCGCGATGCGTGCGGCTGCGGCTGGCGAGGACATCATCCTTGCCGTGGAGAGCTCATGCGATGAGACGGCTGCCTCGGTGATGCGAGGTGGTCGGGAGGAGCTCTCGAACGTCATCGCAAGCCAGGTGGACTTCCACTCGCGGTTCGGGGGTGTCGTGCCCGAGATAGCCTCGCGCAAGCACACGGAGGCGATCGTGGGTGTGGTCGACGAGGCGCTCGAAGCTGCGGGCGTGACGTTCGAGGACTGCGATGCAGTGGCGGTGACGGCGGGGCCGGGGCTCGTCGGTGCACTGGTCGTCGGCCTCGCGTACGCGAAGGGTGTCGCGTGTTCGACGGGGCTTCCGGTGGTCGGCGTGAACCACCTCGAAGGCCACATCTATGCGGCACGGCTCCTCGATCCCGACCTGCAGCCGCCGCTCGTTGCGCTGCTCGTATCGGGTGGACACACGATGCTTGTCGACGTACCCCGGTGGGGCGCCTACACGGTGCTTGGAGGGACGCTCGATGACGCTGCGGGTGAGGCGTTCGACAAGGTGGCCAAGCTGCTCGGTCTCGGCTATCCGGGTGGACCGGTGATCTCGCGCCTGGCCGCGGAGGGTGACCCAGGCGCGATCCCGTTCCCACGACCCATGCTGCGCACCGATGACCTGGATGTATCGCTCTCGGGTCTGAAGACTGCGGTCATCCAGTACGTGGAGCGCGAACGCCGGGGAGGAAGAGATCTTCGGATCCCGGATATCGCGGCGTCGTTCCAGGCCGCGGTGACCGAGGTCCAGGTGACCAAGACGCTCAAGGCGGTCCGCGGCACCGGGGCCCGCGCTGTCGTGCTTGCAGGGGGAGTGGCAGCCAACCCGGCGCTGCGCGAGGCGCTCAGAAGCGCGCTGGCTGCCGAGGATGTCCCACTCAGCGTGCCGCCGCTCGGACTGTGTACCGACAACGCCGCGATGATCGCAGCTGCCGCCCACGACTCGCTTGTGGCCGGTCGTTTCCTGGGTCTGGACGCCGATGCCGTGCCCGGTCTTCGACTCGACCGCAAGATGTGACACCGATTCCGGCGTGGGTCTCGGGCTACCGCTCGGCCACGCTGATGTTTCGCGCGTCACACCACTTCGGAATGGGTACGTATTCACAGGGCGGTATCCGGCCGCTCACGCCGCTGTGTCGGCGACGATCCATAAGAGAAGAGGGGGCGGGTGCGCATGGGTAGGAGAATGCGTCGCACGCTGGCATCGCTGTTGACCATAGCGCTGGTCGCGATGCTGGCTGTACCAGCAGGAGCGTTCGGTGAGGGAGCTCCTGACATGTTGGACGTGCAGACGGCGGTCTTCGCACCGGACATGTACGAGCCGGACGACACGTTCGCGACTGCCTACGAGTACGATCCTGCGGTCGATGGGAACACGTTCCATTCGGTCCGGACGTTCGCCGGGGTCAATCTGTACGGCGAGGACGTTGATGACCAGGTTGACTACGTTGCAGTCACCGTTGAGGACACTGGCACGCCCATCTGGGTGGAGACCATGTACCTCGACGGCAGGTGGGACTCCTACGTGTACATCTACGCCGAGGATGCCGTCGATGAGGACGACTACCTGGATTCCTACGACGACAACGATTTCTTCACCAGTACGTACTCGGAGAGCGCGTACTTCCTCGCTCCGGAGCCGGGGACGTACTACGTGGGCATAGAGAATCGCGGTTACACGGCGAAGTACGAGCTCTTCATCACGGTCGGTGATGCACGCAGGGTCGCGGGCGCCAATCGCTATGCGACGGCTGCTGCGGTCTCGCGGCTCCAGTGGGACAACACCAACAACCCGTACTACGGGACCGGTTACGGCCCCGAGTATATCGTCGTGGCGAACGGCATCAACCCCGCCGACGCACTGACCGGTGGAGCGCTGGCCGCTCAACTTGGTGGCGTGCTGCTGCTCACCGATCAGAACATGCTTCCCGCTGAGACCAAGAACGAGATCATGCGGGTGGCCACGTCACTCTACTGGTACGACGACGATGTCACCGTGTTCGTGCTCGGCGGCACGGGTGCCGTGAGCGATGCGGTGTTCAAGGAGTTGCAGGAGATCCAGTACGTGAATCACGTCGAGCGCATCTTCGGGCAGACCCGGTTCGAGACGGCTGCAGAGATCGCGACCATGACGGCCGATCTTGGGACCGTCATCGACACCGCGTACATCGTCAACGGTTTCGCGACCCCTGACGCGCTCGCGGTCGCTCCCGTGGCCGCATGGGATTACGCTCCGGTGCTGTTGACCGCTAAGGATGACGTGCCCGACGTGACGATGGACTGGCTTGCCGACAATGCCATCACCGACGTGGTCATCGTCGGTGGCGAGGGCGTCGTGAGCGAGACCGCGTTCGACGAACTCGATGCGCTGTACACGACGACGCGTGTTGCAGGCGACAACCGCTACGAGACGGCGCTCGAGGTCGCACGCTGGGGCGTCAACGAGGTTGGTATGGATGGAGCGCTCGCGACGGTCGTCTCCGGCGAGAGCTTCGCTGACGCACTCTCGGCCGCTCCGGTCAGCTGGTGGACCGGTGGCCCGGTGCTGCTGACCACCAATGCCGCACTCCACCCGACGGTGCTCGAGTACTTCGAGGACACCGACGCGATCGGGTCGGATTACAACGACGGTATCGGATGCTTCGTGCTCGGCGGTACCGGCGTTGTGAGTGACGCCGCCTACGGTGCACTCCGGGACCTCTGGAAGGACCTGTCGATCCCGCCGCTCTAAGGGATCGCATGCTGGCCCTCCGGGCCTGACCTGGAGAGTGGGGGAGCGCGACGCGCTCCCCCACTTCTTTTTGCGTGCAACCGGTGGCGCGGCGATCCGAGAATCTTAGTGATAGACGCTCAAGCAATCTGCAAAGCACGTGCAGAGGGGACTTGAAACCATCGGCCTCGGGTACTATGATTCGGTGGTGTTGGCACTCGGGGGTCCGGAGTGCCAAACCCCGCATCGGGGGAGTATGGCAATCACCGCGCACCATGCGGTATCCGTCCGTGAGTCAAAGGTACGAATCAGGAGGGTAGAGCATGAATCTGAAGCCGCTGTTCGATAATGTCGTCGTCAAGCCGGCCAAGGCCGAGGAGCAGACCAAGAGCGGTCTGGTGATCCCGGACTCCGCCAAGGAGAAGCCCCAGAAGGGCGAGATCGTCGCCGTCGGCGATGGCCGCTGGGACGATGAGGGCGAGAAGCGCGTCCCCCTGGACGTCAAGGTCGGCGACGTCGTCATCTACAAGGAGTGGGGCAAGACCTCGATCAAGGTCGAGGGCGAGGAGTTCTTCATCATGTCGCAGGGCGACATCCTCGCTATCGTGAACGCCTAGCACGTCACCTATCCGAACCAGAAACCAGAAGGAGGGGAATCACCATATGGCAAAGGACATCCGTTTCGATGAGGAGGCCCGTCGCGGTCTCGAAGCCGGCGTGAACAAGCTGGCTAACGCAGTCAAGGTGACCCTCGGCCCCCGCGGCCGTTACGTCGTGCTCGAGAAGAAGTTCGGCTCCCCGACGATCACCAACGATGGCGTGACCATCGCCAAGGAGATCGAGCTCGAGGATCCGATCGAGAACATGGGCGCCCAGCTCGTGAAGGAAGTCGCCACCAAGACCAACGATGTCGCCGGTGACGGTACCACCACCGCGACCCTGCTCGCGCAGGTCATCGTGCGCGAGGGTCTCCGCAACGTAGCGGCAGGCGCCAACCCGCTCGCCGTCAAGCGTGGCATCGAGAAGGCCGTCGACACCGTCGTCGAGACCATCAAGGGTCACGCGAAGGAGATCGAGGACAAAGAGGAGATCGCCCACGTCGGCGCCATCTCCGCCGCTGATGACGCCATCGGCGCCAAGATCGCCGAGGCGATGGAGGTCGTCGGCAAGGACGGTGTCATCACCGTCGAGGAGAGCCAGACCTTCGGCATCGATATCGAGACCGTCGAGGGCATGCAGTTCGACAAGGGCTACGTCTCGCCGTACATGATCACCGATCCCGATCGCATGGAGGCCGTGATCGACGATCCGGTCATCCTGATCGCCAACAGCAAGATCGGCAACATCCAGGATCTGCTGCCGGTGCTCGAGAAGGTCATGCAGGCCGGCCGCCAGCTTCTGATCATCGCCGAGGACGTGGAGGGCGAGGCGCTCGCCACCCTCATCGTCAACAAGCTCCGTGGCACGTTCACCTCGGTCGCCGTCAAGGCACCGGGCTTCGGTGACCGCCGCAAGCGCATGATGGAGGATATCGCCATCGTCACCGGCGGTCAGGTCATCAGCGAGGAGCTCGGCCACAAGCTCGAGAACGCCACGCTGGAGATGCTCGGTCGTGCCGAGAAGGTCAAGATCACCAAGGACGACACCACGATCATCGGCGGCAAGGGCTCCGAGGATCAGATCATGGCCCGCATCAACCAGCTCAAGGCCGAGATCGAGAACTCCGATTCCGACTTCGACCGCGAGAAGCTCCAGGAGCGGCTCGCCAAGCTCTCCGGCGGCGTGGCCATCATCAAGGTGGGCGCGGCGACCGAGGTCGAGCTCAAGGAGAAGAAGCACCGCATCGAGGACGCGCTCCAGGCGACCCGCGCGGCTGTTGAAGAGGGCATCGTCGCTGGCGGTGGCGTGGCACTCACCGACGCGGTCCCGGCACTCCAGGCACTCGTGCTCGAGGGTGACGAGCAGATCGGCGTCAACATCATCATGAAGGCGCTCGACGAGCCGCTGAAGCAGATCGCGGCCAACGCCGGCTACGAGGGCTCGGTCGTTGTCGAGAAGGTCAAGGCGCTCGCGGCGGGTCAGGGCCTCAACGCTGCCACGGGTGAGTACGGCGACCTGCTCAAGATGGGCGTCATCGACCCGGTGAAGGTCACCCGTACCGCGCTGCAGAACGCGGCATCGATCGCGGCGCTGATCCTCATCACCGAGACGACTGTCTCGGACATCCCTGCCAAGGACGACGCTGCCGCGGCGATGGCCGGCATGGGTGGCATGGGTGGCATGATGTAGCATCCGGTCGCGTTTCTGACCGAGAATCGGGGCCCCGGCATCTGCCGGGGCCCCGATTCGTTGCGCTACAATGGCGGCACCGACAGCGAAGGAGCTGTACACGCGATGACCCAGAACGTACACTTCCTGGCCGAGTGGAACCGTCTCAAGAACGAGCACACGCACGATAGGGACGGGGCCAACAACTACGGCTGCTTCAATGTCGAGGCATGCAGGAACAGCAACTACGTCTACAACTCGCGCGGCTGCATCAGCTGCCACAACTCGGACAGCCTCATCGAGTGCGTGCAGTGCGTGGACTGCCGTGACTGCGCGTACTGCGTGGGCCTCAACGGCGCCCGCTTCCATATCCTGAACAAGGAGCATACCGAAGAGGAGTACTACGCGAAGCTCAAGGCGTTCGGGATCGACTGGAACGTCGAGGCTTTCGACCCTACGGACCCGTACGCGTCGCTCGGGTAGACGGCCTCAGGCGGCCGTGCGCGGCTAGAGGATGGCGAACCCCTCGAGCACGAACCGCGCTCCCAGGTAGAGCAGGAACAACGCGCAGCCGCCGATGACCGTTCGGTACACCACAGGTGTGAGTAGCGACCGGCCCCGCGACGTGGCGGCGATCACGAACCCGTACCAGGTCACGTCGGCGAGTTGGTGTCCGATGAAGAACGCGGCCACACCGACAGGTCCGAGCGCAAGTCCGTCGACGGCGAGCTTCACGCCGATCGTGGCCCACCAGAGAGACCAGTAGGGGGTGGACAGACTCACCACCATACCCTGCAGCACCGATCCGATCCGCGATTCCCGCTCGGGTGCCGCGACATCCTGTGTGCTGAGCGTGCCGTCGACGGCTCCGCGCAGCAGGCCGACCGCCATCCACACCAGGAAGGCCCCTCCCACCACAGAGAGCACATGATGGACGGTGGGCGTGGCGAGCAGGTTCTGAAGCCCGAACGCGAATCCGAGCAGGAGCAGGCCCTCGAGCAAGGCGTGTCCGACGAGCATGAGTGCGGCCGAGAGTGGGCCGCGGGTGACCGTGCGGGTGATCGTCATCGTCAGGTAGGGGCCCGGCGACATGGCGCCCGTGAGCCCGATGAGGAACGCACTCACGCCCAGCGCGAGTGCCGCGGTGAGATCTGCGTTCACGGCCGCGCCAGGTGCGTGCGCGACGTGTCCATCCGGCGAGGTCGGGCATGGATTCGGAGCATCTTCATGGTGGTATAGTATCGCAGCACGCGTGCCCCTCGGGGCGAACGAGAGGAGCACTGCCAGTGGCGCTGTCCATCGGGATCGTCGGTCTTCCCAACGTCGGCAAGTCGACGCTGTTCACCGCGCTCACACGTCGGCAGGTCGATGCCGCCAACTACCCCTTTGCGACCATCGAACCCAATGTCGGCCTCGTGCCGGTGCCGGATGCCCGGCTCGACCGGCTGGCGGAGCTCGTCTCGCCGCAGCGGATCGTGCCGGCGACCGTCGAGTTCGTCGACATCGCGGGGCTCGTGAAGGGCGCGAGCGAGGGGGAAGGTCTCGGCAACCAGTTCCTCGCGAACATCCGCGAGTGCGATGCTATCGCCGAAGTGGTGCGCTACTTCTCCGACCCGGATGTCATACACGTGGATGGCAAGGTCGACCCGGCCTCCGACGTGGAGACGATCAAGACCGAGCTCATCCTCGCCGACCTCGGCACGCTCGAGCGGGCGGTGCCGCGCATCGAGAAGGACGCCAAGCGCGATGCGTCGGCCGCGGCCAAGCTCGCTGTCGCCCGAAGGCTCGAGGGCTGGATGAGTGCAGGCCACCGCGCCCGCACCATGGAGATGACCGAGGAGGAACGCGAGCTCGTACGCGACCTGCACCTGCTCACTATGAAGCCGATGCTCTACGTCGCGAACGTCGACGAGGGCGACATCGGAAGGTCGCTCACGGAGATCGACGGCATCGCGCCGGTGCCGATCTGCGCGAAGATCGAGGCGGAGATGGCCGAACTTGACCCCGCGGAGCTCGCCGAGTATCTCGAGATGGAGGGCCTCGAGGAGCCGGGGCTCAACACGCTCGTGCGCGAGGCCTACCGCCTGCTCGGCCTGCAGTCGTTCTTCACCGCGGGCGTACAGGAGGTGCGCGCCTGGACGGTGCGCGTGGGGGCGAAGGCGCCCGAGGCTGCCGGTGTCATCCATACCGACTTCGAGCGCGGGTTCATCAAGGCTGAGGTGATCGCCTATGCCGACTACGACGGGCTCGGGAGCGAGGCTGCGGCGAAGTCCGCGGGCAAGCTGCGGATCGAGGGCAAGGAGTACGTCATGGCCGACGGCGACGTGGTGCACTTCCGCTTCAACGTGTAGCGGGTGCCCGGGCGGTCGGGCATGCCGCACCAACCGCTAGCGGAGTGCCTTGTCGATCATCCATTCGTGCATGATCGGAAGCACTCCGGTCCCGCCCACCATGCGGATCCTCTTGATAAGCGTCTCGTGGTTCTCGATGTACAGCCGCTGGTGATTGCCGAGCGTCTTCGGGTGCACCAGCATGATCGCACCCGCGTCCCTGGCTCCGCGTACGCCGGCCGTCAGGCAGTCGGGGTAGGCCTGACCGTTCACGACGTAGTACGTGCCAGCCGACCGGTACAGCTGGTCGAGCACCGCGGTGTTGGTCGCGTAGCGATCCGGACCCGCGAGCCTGGTCGGAGCCGGCAGCGTCGCCTCGACCGATCCTGATATGACACCGGTGCCGCCGATGATGAGCGTCGACTCCCATGTCTCGCTGTTGGCCTCCGCGAAGGCTGCTGTCGGTGTGGGTATGGCGCTCTCGCTGACGAGCAGGATGGGGATCTTGTTCGCTCCGGCGTATGCCGAGATGCTGACGGCATCGGCGGGTGAGGAGCCCGTGACCACACAGACTCGGCCATCGTCCGGCACTCCCACTTCGGCCGCGATGAGCCCGGCTGTCTCGTAGCGGTCGGCGCCTCCGATCCTCGTCACATCGGCGAGGGTGAGCCCGGCGGCGTCAGCTGCAGCGGCGGCGACATTCTCGGACACCACCCCCGTGCCGCCGAGCACCACGATCCTCTCCGGATTCAGGCGCTCGAGCTCCTGTGCGGTTTCAGTCGGGAGCGTTCCCGGTGCGCTCAGCAGCAGAGGTGCGTCAAGGGCACCGGACAATGGCGCGCTCGCCAGGGCGTCCGGCCAGTCCTCTCCGGTGGCCAGCAACACGGTCCGCGCGCCGTCCGGCCAACCATCACAAGACAGAGCCGCAGCGGTTCCGTAACGGGTGGCGCCAGCGACACGTTCCCAGAGCGGACGATAGGGATCGCTCGCCAGGAATGCATCGACACCCTCGGCCATTCCACGAGCGAATGCGGTCTGTCCGGCTACCGAGGTGACGTAGGCGCGATCGGTCGGATTGCTGATGAAGCCGCACTCAACCAGGGCCGCAGGCATGTGCGACCACCGCAGCACGTAGAACCCTGCAGTGGCCGCGCCGCGGTCCCTGAGCGGAATCTCCTCCAGCACCTCGCGCTGGAGTGAAGCGGCAAGGGAGGCACCGAGGCGGTCCTCGGCGGCCGAGTAGGTCTCGTAGCCGTTAGCGGTCGTGGTCGTGTAGGCGTTGAGGTGGACGGATATGAAGAGGTCGGCGCCAGCGGCGTTAGCCGCGTCGGAGCGCGCCTGCAGCGAATCGCGCTGCCAGATCGTGCCGTCCTTACCCCACGCCCAGGTGTCGGTCACTTCCGTGTACTGCCACGTGTTGCGGTCCACCGGAGCCGTCGTGACATCGCCGGTGCGGTAGAGGGAGACGGTGTGTCCGCGTGCTCGCAACTCGGAGGCGAGCCTGAAGGAGATCTGCAGTGCGATGTCCTTCTCTTTGAACCCCGCGCTCACGGCGCCCGGGTCCACGCCGCCCCCTGGGACCAGGATGCTGCCATGCCCCGGGTCGATGAAGATGTGCGCGGCGTGCGCGGGGCTCGCCCAGACGGCGAGGATCAACATAGCGGCGATGAGGGCGCAAGACGCCGCTACGGGCCGAAGTCTACGAATCATGGCTGCGGTCGGCCTTTCGTGTCAGGCAGCGCTGAGCAGGGCCACCATGACGGTCACGAATTCACGCTATTATAGCGCGGAGTGTTCAACAAGTCCGACGGAACCCCTACAATACGTCTACCGGGGCGGTCGGCAGCGGCGCTAACCTATACACTCATTCAGTCACAGCACTCATCAGACCAGGTGTCGCCCGTTCTGCACACGGGGATGAAGCCTGGTCTTTGTCACATCGACGACCGGTGTCTGCGAGGACATCGAACAGGAGAGGCGGCGCGCAGCATGGAGATCGAGATCGGACGTGGGAAGACGGCACGGCAGGCGTACGGCTTCGACGATATCGCTATCGTCCCGAGCCGCCGGACGCGTGACCCGCGCGATGTGAACATCGCCTGGGAGTTCTCGTACAAGGGTCGCGATTACTCCTTCCCGCTTCCCGTGCTCGCCTCCGCGATGGACGGCGTCGTCGATCCCGCCTTTGCGATCACGCTTGGCAAGCTCGGCGGCCTGGCGGTCCTGAACCTCGAGGGGATCCAGACGCGCTACGCCGACCCATCCCCGCAGCTGGACGCGATCGCGTCGTTCAGCCGGGAAGAGGCTACGCGCAGGATGCAGGAGATCTACGCCGCTGAAGACGTGAAGCCTGAGCTCGTCAAGCAGCGCGTGGCCGAGATCAAGGCCGGCGGCGTGCTCGCCGCCGCATCGCTCACGCCACAGAACGTCGAACGGTTCATCGGCCCGGCGCTCGAGGGCGGACTCGACATCCTCATCATCCAGGGTACGGTCGTCTCCGCCGAGCATGTGTCGAGCTACGACAAGCCGCTCGACCTGAACGCCTTCATCGCCTCCCTCGACATCCCGGTGATCGTGGGTGGCTGCTGCAGCTACCAGGGCGCGCTGCACCTTATGCGCACAGGTGCCGTGGGTGTCCTCGTGGGCGTCGGCCCGGGCCACGCGTGCACCTCGCGTCGCGTGCTCGGCATCGGTGTCCCGCAGTGCACGGCCGTGGCGGACGCCGCCGCGGCCCGGATGCGCCACCTCGACGAGACGGGCACGTACTGCCACGTCATCGCCGACGGGGGCATGCGCACCGGTGGCGACCTGGCCAAGGCGATCGCCTGCGGCGCCGACAGCGTCATGATCGGCTCGCCGCTCGCCGCTGCCACCGAAGCCCCCGGCCGCGGCTACCACTGGGGTATGGCGACCTTCCATCCGGACCTGCCGCGCGGCACCCGCGTCTTCGCCGGGCAGAAGGGCTCGCTCGCCGATGTACTCATCGGCCCCGCGCACGAGAACGACGGCACGCTCAATCTGTGTGGCGGCCTGCGCACCTCCATGGCCACCTGCGGCTACGAGAACCTCAAGGCGTTCCAGAAGGCCGAGGTCATGGTGGCGCCCGCGCTGCAGACGGAGGGCAAGACCCTCCAGCAGGCGCAGGGCGTCGGCATGGGCCGGTAGGGGACGGTCGTGACCGATTACCACGGCGATCAGCCCACGGTCTTCGTCCTCGACTTCGGCGCGCAGTACGCGCAGCTGATCGCACGGCGCGTGCGCGAGGCGAGGGTGTACTCGGAAATCGTGCCGCACGACATCACGGCCGAAGAGATCGAGCGTCGCCGCCCGGCGGCGCTCATCTTGTCAGGCGGCCCGGCGAGCGTCTACGCGCCCGGAGCGCCGAAGATGGATGCGCGCATCTACGATCTCGGCGTGCCGATCCTGGGCTTCTGTTACGGCATGCAGCTCATGGCGCTCGACCTCGGTGGGGACGTGCCACACACCGACATCGGCGAGTACGGCTTTGCGGAACTCACCGTCATGGAGCCGGAGTGCCGCCTGCTCGACGGCGTGCCCGATACGTCACAGTGCTGGATGAGTCACCGGGACAGCGTCGGAGCACCGCCGGAGGGCTTTCTCGTGACCGCACGCACGGCCATCACGCCGGTGGCGGCGATGGAGGACGCGTCGCGCGGCCTGTACGCCACCCAATTCCATCCGGAGGTGGCGCACACCGAGTTCGGGCAGCAGATCATCAAGCACTTCCTGCACGAAATCGCCGGTATCCCACCGGTGTGGACCATGCTCAATATCATCGACGAGACCGTCGAGCGAGTGCGCGAACAGGTGGGGACCGACCGCGTGATCTGCGCCCTGTCCGGGGGCGTCGACTCGAGCGTTGTGGCCGCGCTGCTGCACCGAGCGATCGGCAACCAGCTGACCTGCGTGTTCGTGGACCACGGCATGCTTCGTCTGAACGAGGCCGAGCAGGTGGTATGCACCTTCCGTGACCAGTTCCACATCGACCTGGTCCACGTGGACGCCGAAGACCGATACCTCTCACTGCTCGCCGGTGTCACCGACCCCGAGCAGAAGCGCCGTATCATCGGCGAGGAGTTCTGGAAGGTCTTCTTCGAGGAGGCGACCACGCTCGAAGGTGTGAAGTGGCTCGCCCAGGGTACGCTCTACCCCGATGTGATCGAGAGTGGCAACAAGACCGCAGCAAAGATCAAGAGCCATCACAACCTCATACCGTTCCCGAAGGGTGTGCGTTTCGACCTTATCGAGCCCTTGAAGGCGCTCTTCAAAGACGAGGTCCGTGCGGTGGGCTCCGAGCTCGGCCTGCCGGACGAGATCGTCCACCGGCAGCCGTTCCCCGGCCCTGGTCTTGCGGTGCGGATCATCGGTGCCATCACACATGAGAAGCTCGAGACGCTCCGTGCCGCCGATGCGATCATCCGAGAGGAGATCGGGGAGTGGGACACCGAGAGGGGTGTCTGGCAGTACTTCGGAGTGCTCCCCGATATCCGCAGCGTGGGTGTCATGGGCGACGAACGGACGTACGGCCATCCGATCATCATCCGTGCGGTGGCCTCGGCAGATGCCATGACCGCCGACTGGGCGCGCCTGCCGCATGACCTGCTTGCGAAGATGAGCAACCGCATAATCAACGAGGTCGAAGGAATCAACCGAGTGGCGTACGACATCACGAGCAAGCCACCGGGTACCATCGAATGGGAATAGGCTCCATACGAGCGACTGCCGCGGCGCCGGAACACCGGCGCCGCGTGTCACAGGGAGCATAACCGCACGCGAGCGCGTAAGGAGGCCGTCGTGAACGAGGAACCCCGGGCCCAGGAGGAGATCGCGCAGCATCGGGCGCGCATCGATGAGATCGACTGCGAGCTCGTCAGGCTGTTGAATGCGCGCGCGACCGAGTCGCTCGCCATACGGGCACTGAAGCCACAGGTCCACTGGGGACTCTACGACCCCAAGCGCGAGGAGGAGATATTCGCGCATCTCGCAGCCTGCAACGAGGGGCCGCTGTACGGGGAGAACCTCCGGGAGATCTACGAGACGATCCTCCACGTGATGAAGGAGATGCGCGGATGAGCGCCGGGAGCGTACAGCCGGGCCCTGCGGCGGTCGAGCGCGACGGTGCCGTCACCATCATAGCCGGGCCGTGCTCGGTCGAGAGCCGCGAGCAGATGCGCGAGGTCGCGGCGACTTTGAAGGAGCTCGGAGTCCGTGTGATGCGCGGTGGAGCCTACAAGCCGCGCACTTCACCGTTCTCGTTCCAGGGTCTCGAGCTCAAGGGTCTCGAGCTGCTGCGCGAAGCCGCTGACGAGTACGGCCTGCTTGTCGTCACCGAGGTCACGGACTCGGCGAACGCATCAGTGGTGAACGAGTATGCCGATATTCTGCAGATCGGTACGCGGAACATGGCCAACTTCAGTCTGCTCCGCAAGATCGGTGAGGTCACCGCTGAGTCGCACAAGCCGGTCGTCTTCAAGCGCGGGATGGCCGCGACCATAGAAGAGTGGCTGCAGGCGAGCAACTACATCACAATGCACGGCAACGAGAACGTGATCTTGTGCGAGCGCGGGATCAGGACGTTCGAGACGGCGTACCGGTTCACGCTCGACATCACAGCCGTGCCGGTGGTCAAGAGCCTGTCGTTGCTGCCGATCATCGTCGATGTGTCGCATCCTGCGGGTCGCGCGGATCTCGTGCCCGCGATCTCACGGGCCGCAGTCGCGGTGGGTTCCGATGGCATCATGGTCGAGGTGCACCCTAACCCGCGTGAGGCGCTGTGTGACGGCCCGCAGTCGCTCGATCTCGAGGGCATTCGTTCGCTCGTGACCGAACTGTCGAAGGTCGCCGATGCGATCGGCCGGACGCTCGCGTAGCATCTCGCTTCTCGCCCCATCGCCCGCACGGATTTGGATGCCGTTCGTCGGGCATTGGATTACGAAACCTTGATGATGTCCGTGCGCGATGTCACAATGTGGCATGGTCGCACGTTGGCGTCGGCACCGCGCGCGAGTCCAGCAGCTGCAGAGAGAGGCGGTCGCGGTGGCTCAGAGTCCGTTCAACAAGATCTGCATGCACTGTGGTGCGGAGGGCTCGGTCCGCCTCGGCTACTGCAGCGAGTGCAACGACGTGGTGTGCGACCGGTGCGGCAACACCCAGCTCAGCATGGGTCAGGTCAGGGTCATCCACGACACCTGCCTCAAGCATGCGGGAGAGTCGTCCTTCTCCATGATCAAGTTCGTCCAGTAGCCGCTTTCCGGCTTCAATCCTCGGGCGTCGCGGGGTACACTGTCTCCCCATGACACTCTCTCTGGACGACCTCAACCCGGCGCAGCGCGATGCCGTCACGACCACTGAAGGACCGCTTCTGGTGCTTGCCGGAGCGGGCAGTGGCAAGACGCGCGTGCTCACCTACCGGATCGCACATCTCATCGGCGATCGCGGTATCTCTCCAGCTTCGATCCTGGCCATCACGTTCACGAACAAGGCCGCCGCCGAGATGCGGGGACGCCTCGTCGATCTGATCGGCCCCTCGGCACGCCCCATGTGGGTCATGACGTTCCACGCGTTCTGCGTGCGGCTCCTGCGCGCCGATGGCGGCCGTCTGGGCTACTCGCGCTCGTTCAGCATCTACGACGACGACGATTCGCGCCGCCTCCTCACGAGCGCGCTCGCCGAGCTGGACCTCGACCAGAAGATGCACCCACCGAAGGCGATCGCGGGACGCATCTCGGCAGCGAAGAACGAGCTCCTCGGGCCTGACGCCTACCGTGAGCGTGCGGTGATACCGCCCGAGAAGGTCGCGGCCCGCGTGTACGAGCTCTATCAGCGGCGGCTTGCGGCAGCCAACGCGATGGACTTCGACGACCTCCTGGTGAACGCGGAGCGGCTCCTGCGTGAGAACCCAGACGTTCTGGAGTTCTACCAGGACCGCTTCGGGTACGTGCACGTGGACGAGTATCAGGACACCAACCACGCGCAATACGAGATTGTGAAGCGCCTCGCCTCGCGAGACCGCAACCTGATGGTGGTGGGCGACGACGACCAGTCGATCTACTCGTGGCGTGGCGCCGACATCCGCAACATCCTCGAGTTCGAGCGCGACTATTCCGATGCGACGGTGATACGCCTGGAGCAGAACTACCGCTCGACGGCGACGATCCTCGCTGCGGCAAACGCTGTGGTGGCGAACAACACGGGCCGCAAGCCCAAGACGCTTTGGACAACGAACGTGGGGGGCGAGGCGATAACCCGGTACTCGGCCACGGACGAACGCGACGAGGCGCGGTTCATCGCCGAGGAGGTCGAACGGCTCCTGCGAAGCGAGCATCGTTCGTATGCCGATTTCGCCGTCTTCTACCGTACCAACGCACAGTCGCGCGTGATAGAAGACCTCTTCCTGCGCGCGGGCGTGCCGTACCGGCTCGTCGGCGGGACGCGCTTCTTCGAACGCGCAGAGATCAGGGATGTGATGGCATGGCTGCGGGCAACGGTGAACCCCGCGGACACCCAGTCGCTCGTGCGCGTGCTGGAGAAGCGCGCGGGCATCGGCAAGACGACGATCGACACACTTCGCTCCCGTGCCGATAGTGAGGGCATCACCCTCACCGATGCGATCGGGCGTGCGGACGAAGCAGGCTGGTTGGCCACGGCGCCGGCGCGCAAGGTAGCGATGCTCGCCGACGATCTCCGCAGGGCCCGCGAGGCTGACGGCGAGACCCTGCGCGCACGTGTGGAGGACATCGTCTCGGCATCGGGTCTACTCGGCACGCTCAGGGCCGAGGGCACGTCCGAGGCTGCCGGTCGCATCGAGAACATCCAGGAGTTCTTCGGCGTCGTCGACGAGTACGACGCACAGCATGAGGACTCCGAGGCACGCACACTTGAGGCGTTCCTCGAATGGGTGGCGCTCAGGAGCGATCTCGACGAGGTCGCCGACGACGATCGGGCCGTCACGATGATGACGCTTCACGCGGCCAAGGGTCTGGAGTATCCGGTCGTCTTCCTGCCAGGCATGGAGGACATGATCTTTCCGCACGCGAGCGCGATCTTCGAGCCGACGGGGCTCGAAGAAGAGCGACGTCTGTGCTACGTGGGCATCACGCGGGCCCGCGAGCGTCTGTACATCCTGCACGCATCGTCACGCATGCTGTTCGGCCAGACACAGTACAACCAGCCGAGCAGGTTCATCGAAGAGATCCCCGACGAACATCTCAAGCTCGAGGGCGTCGGCTCTGCCGGTTTCGGCTCGTCGGCGCCCGGCCGCGGACGCGGGGACCGTGGAGGCTCGGTGCGCTGGGGAGGCGGCTCACGCGATGGTGTGCCCGAGGGCGGCCGTGTGTTCGGCTCCGGCGCGCGTACGGAGCGCAAGGCCGAGGAGCGGCTCGAGCTCGCCGCTGGCGATGTCGTGGATCATAAGGTCTTCGGCCGTGGTGTCGTGCAGTCCATCAGCGGCGACAAGGTGAGCGTGACCTTCCCCGATGGTGGGACGAAGAACCTGCTTCTGGGGTACGCTCCGATACGGAAGGTCGAGAGCTGATCCAGGCCTCGAGCGAAAGGATGGCGATGGGACCGGTCTTCGTCTTCGGGCACCGCAATCCCGACAACGACTCCGTCTGCTCCGCGGTGGCCTACGCGCACCTCAAGAACGTGACCGACCCGGAGGGCGTGTACGTGCCCGCGCGGCTCGGTCCGATGCCCCCCGAGACCTCGTGGACGTTCGCACGCTTCGGCGTGGATGAACCCGTCGAGCTCTCGCACGTGCGCGCCCGCGTCCGGGATGCTATGAGTCCGGACGTGATCACCATCGGCGTCGACGACAACCTGCGCGCGGCCGGTGCGCTCATGCGCGAGCATGGCGTCAGGGCGCTGCCTGTGGTCGATGAAGCGGGTGCGGTGCAGGGGCTGCTCCACCAAGGGATCCTGGCCGAACTCTACATCAACGAGACGGAGCTTCTGGGGTTCGAGCGGCTACCGATGACGGTCGCCGAGATAGCCGAGGTCGTCGAAGGCCGCATCCTGTGCGGCCATGGCGCGACCGTGCTCTCTGGCCATGTCGTCATCGGAGCGATGGAGCCCGGGACGATGGTCTCCTACATTCACCCGGGCGACACGCTCATCGTGGGTGACCGCGTGCGCACCCAGCCGCTCGCGCTCGAGGCTGGTGCCGCGTGCCTTATCGTGACCGGTGGTTCCGAGCCCGGGGAGGTGGTGCTGGAACGCGCCCGCGAACTCGGCGCGGCGATAGTCTCCAGCCCGCACGACACCTATGCGACCGCCCGGCTCGTGAATCTCGGACACTCGGTCGGCGGCGTCATGGACCCCTCTCCGCTGCTGGTGGATCCGGATGCCCTGATGGCCGAGGTGGCCGAGGATCTTATCGACAGCCCTCACCGCGAGGCGATCGTGGTGGACCACGACTCCCGGCTGCTGGGGATCCTGACCCGAAGCAACCTCGCGCGTGGCGTGCGACGCCGGGTGATCCTGCTTGACCACAACGAGGCGTCGCAGTCGGCTCCCGGGATCGAGGAGGCCGCCGTCATCGAGATCGTCGACCACCATCGCGTGGGCGACATCCAGACCGCCTCGCCGATCCTCTTCCTGAATCTGCCCGTAGGCTCCACAGCGACCATCGTCGCCGAGCGCTACCGTGAGCTCGGTGTCACCCCGCCGGACTCGATGGCGGGCGTGCTCCTTTCGGCGGTCCTGAGCGACACTGTGCTGCTCAAGTCGCCCACGACCACCGACCTCGACCGCGTCACCGCGCAGCACCTGGCGGCTCAGCTGGACCTCGATCCGATCGAGTTCGGGCTCGAGATGTTCCGGGCACGGGCCGCGCAGGCCGGTTTCTCGGCCGAAGACGCCGTGAGCCGGGATCTCAAGGAGTACCGCGCAGGCGACGTCACCATCGGTGTCGCACAGGTGGAGACTGTCGATGCTGACGAGTATCGCGAGCGTGCGGTTGAGCTCGCTGCGGCCCTCGAGGCGTTCCGCGTGCGGCGCGGCCTGGATCTGGCGATGCTGCTGGTCACCGACGTGGTGCGCGAGGGTAGCGAGGTCTATGCGGCGGGCAAGACGCGTGTCGCCGAACGGGCGCTCGGGATCGACCTCGGCACAGGGTCGGCGTGGATGGCAGGCGTCCTCTCACGCAAGAAGCAGATCGCATCGCACCTGCTCGAATCGATCGGAGGGTAGCGCAGTGCTGAAGACCGGGCGTGAATCGTGGCAGCGTGACCCGCTTCCGGGCATGCTGGTGATCCTTGCGGGCGTGCTGCTCGCCGGTTTCATCGCGCTCGGTCTCGCTCTGCTTTTCGCGCCAGCCTTCGTGCGGGCGGACATGGCCCTCTCTGCCGACATACGCGCCATCGCCTGGCCATGGCTCGATCCGGTTGCGCGCGCTGCTTCGTGGTTCGGCGATTTCTCGCGCATGACCGTCCTCACGCTGGCCGCAGGTCTCGCGCTCTGGCTTGGCGGTCGCCGCACGTCCGCGACGACGCTCGTGCTCACCGTCGCGCTCGGCTCACTCATCGGAGCTGTGGTGAAGCTGCTGTTCGGGCGGATTCGCCCCGCGCTCGAGGTCGCGCGCATCGCACTGCCGGAGTCGTACAGCTTCCCATCCGGGCATGCGCTCTCGAGTCTGCTCTTCTTCGGCTCGGTGGCGTTTCTGATCCTGCTGCATGTGAAGAGCCTGAAGTGGGCCGCCGCGGGTGCGGGGTTGTGCGGGATTGCCGCGTTCGCCATCTCGCTGTCCCGCGTCTACCTGGGCGTGCACTACATCGGCGACATCGCCGGTTCGTGGCTGCTCGGGTTCGGATTGCTCGCG
Source organism: Coriobacteriia bacterium (assembly GCA_016933785.1). Lineage (GTDB taxonomy): Bacteria > Actinomycetota > Coriobacteriia > Anaerosomatales > Anaerosomataceae > Anaerosoma. The sequence goes on from JAFGAG010000054.1 coordinate 23,333, forward strand.
CTCATGGTGATGATCTCCGCGCGCTGGGGAGCGAGCGGAGACCCGGGCACTACCTGACGCGCGGAAGCCGGACGGTGACCACGGTCCCCGCGCCCTGGCGAGATTCGATCGCGACGGTCCCATGGGCTCGCTCCGCGGCGTTACGGACGAGCGCGAGCCCGAGGCCCGTGCCACCGCTCGCGCGCGAACGCCCACGATCCACGCGATAGAAGCGCTCGAAGACGCGCTCGAGGTCCGCTTCGGGAATGCCGATGCCCGTGTCCCGTACGGAGATGGACACCTCGGTATCGTCTGCAGACACCGTGACGTCCACCTCGCCCGCTTCCGTGTACGCGATTGCGTTGGAGAGCAGGTTGTCGAGCACGATGGCGAGGTCCGCCTGCTCCATCGCGACCGCGATGTCCTGACCTGCGAGGCCGGAGAGGTCATGGGTGAGCGCCAGTTCCCGCGCGCTCGCTGCTCGCCGGTGTGCCGAGCAGGCGAGGTCGACAGCGCGCCGCACATCGGCGATAGCGCCCGGAGCGGCGACACGCTCCATCCGCGAGAGGTCGAGCAGGTCCGCCACGAGCCGAGTGAGCCGCTGCGCCTCGCCGCGGATTTGGAGCACGAACTCGAGCGCCTGGTCGAGATCGCCGTCGCGGGCGGCGTCGTCAGCTGACTCGGCGAGTAGCAGGATGCCCGCGCTCGGCGTCTTGAGCTCGTGCGAAGCGTTGGCCACGAAGTCGGTCCGGACGGCGTCGAGGCGCATCCGTTCGGTCGTATCGGTGACCACCACAAGGGTGCGCCGACCGTGTACCCCGAGGCCGAGCGGCACGGTACGGAGACGGTGATACCGTTGGTAGGGGTCGGGGCCGATCTCGACGGTTGCTGGCTGGTCATCGCTCAGATGGGCGCTGATCGCAGCTGCGAGCGATGCCGGTAGGCCTGCGTCATCGAGGCTCCGTCCCTCGATCGTGCCCGAACCGGCCCGCATGAGCAGAGTGGCCTCGCGGTTGACCACTTCAATCCTGCCGCCATCGAGGAGTAGGACCGCATCGCTCAGCCCGTCGACGGCAAGTCGCAGCGACCGTTGTTCGAGCTCGAGCGTGGTGATCCGGTCACGCATCTGCTGGCCGAGCGAATCGAGCGCGTCGCCGAGCGGGGCCAGGGCGCCGCGGGTCGCCGGCACCGGGGAGCTGAGGTCGCCGGCGGCCATGGCGCGAGCGGCGTCGGCCAGCCGGTCCACCGGACCACCGGCGGTCTCTGAGATGCGCCACGCGAATGCGAGCGCGATTGCGATCGCCACGGCGAGGAAGACGAACCCCGTGGTCCTCAGACGGCCGGTCACTTCGGCGATGAACGCCAGGGGGGTCGACGCGCGCACCGCAACGGTTGCCCCGTCGATAACTGCGGGCACCGCGACATAGAGGCGGTCGACGCCCTGCGTATCGGACTCCCGGATGTCCGAGGTGGCTGTGCCCCCCAGTGCCCCGAGGATCTCGGGGCGATCACCGTGGTTCTCGAGCGCTGCGGGTACCTCGTCGCTGTCTGCCAGGACGACCCCGTCGCTGTCCACGACGGTGATGCGCACGCTGGTCTCATCGCCGAGACGTTCCACCAGCTCCTGCGGTGACATGTCGGGACGGTCGATCGCCAGCGCCGCCGAGCGAGCCGCTCCGGTGAGGTAGCCGGTCTCGCGCTCGAGCACGGCGTCGGAGAGCGGGCCGTAGAGGCTCCAAACCCAGGCCACCGCGAGCAGCACCACGGCCGTGGTGACCGCGGCGAGCACGCGCATCCGGTACGTGGACATCCTCAGGCGCATGACTTCGGTCACGGCCGGTCACCGTCTGCGTTGCTTGCCTCGGCAGGTACCGGCTCGAAGCGGTATCCCACCCCGTGCACGGTCTGGATGTACCGGAAGGCGGATCGCTCCTCCAGCGCCTGGCGAAGGCGCCGGATGTGCACGTCGATCGTCCGGGATGAGGGGAGGAACTCGTAGCCCCACACCTCGCGGGCAAGGCGTTGTCTCGACATGAGCTGTCCATCGTTGCGAGCGAGAGCGAGCAGGAGCTGGAACTCCTTGAGCCGCAGTTTGATGGGTGCCCCGGAGACCGTAACGCGCAACTGGGAAGGCTCGAGGGTCAGGTCGCCCACGGCGATGGGCTCGTCAGTCTCGAGCACCGAGCGTTCGCGGACACGCCGCAGGTTCGCGCGGACGCGAGCGAGCAGTTCGTCCATTGAGAACGGCTTGGTGATGTAGTCGTCCGCCCCGGCGTCGAGACCCCGTACCGTGTCGCGTTCGCCGTCGAGTGCCGTGACCATGATGATGGCGACCTCCGAGTTTGCGCGCCGCACCTCCTCGGCGAATCGGTAGCCGTCGATGCCAGGCAGCATGAGGTCAAGAACGATGAGGTCCGGCTGTTCGGAGCGGGCGATGCTGAGTCCGTCGATACCGTCACCCGATGACAGCACCTCGAAGCCTGCGCGCTTGAGCGCATACGCGACGGTCTGTCTGATGATCGGGTCGTCTTCGACCACGAGGATACGGGCCACGGATACTCCTAGTCTCTCGGGTTCTGCCCGCATTGTGACATCCCGCACGCGGGTCGAACATCCATGTAACAAAGAGTTCACTAATACATTCCGAAGTTCACATCGGTGCAACCATCCGCCCCCGGACTCTTCGTAGTCTGAAATCAGGCCGGAATGAGTCGGCCCCAACGTGATGACGAGACAGAGGAGTGAAGGGTGAATCTGAAGAGATTCGTTGTACCGGGTCTGGCGGTCCTGATGCTCGTGGGCGCCATGTCGCTTGCGGGCTGTGCGGCGGAGGAAGAGCCGGCCGCGCCGGAGACGGGTAGCGAGACCGAAGAGCCGGCGGCTGAGCTCGAGGGCACCATCAACGTGCAGGGTTCCGACACGCTGCTGAACGTCTCCACCGCGTGGAGCGAGGCGTTCATGGACGCGAACCC
>JAFGAG010000055.1 GCA_016933785.1 Coriobacteriia bacterium
ACCGACATCGTCTCGAAGGAGATGTACACCTTCGAGGACAAGGGCGGCCGGTCGATCACGCTGCGCCCGGAGGGCACCGCGAGCGTGGTGCGCTCTTCCCTTGAGCACAACCTCACCGCCAACGGAGCGCAGGCGAAGCTGTACTATGCCGGTCCGATGTTCCGCTACGAGCGTCCGCAGAAGGGCAGGATGCGCCAGTTCTGGCAGATCGGCATCGAGGTTCTCGGTGCTGCCGAGCCCACGGCCGACGCCGAGGTGATCGCCGTGCTGTGGCGGTACTTCGAGGCGCTCGGACTCCCGGCCGAGAACATGCGGTTGCTGCTCAACTCGATGGGAGATGAGAACTGTCGTCCTGCGTACAGGGACACCATCGCCGCGTTCATCGGCTCACACACCGACGCCCTGTGCGAGGAGTGCCGACGACGGGCCGACACCAACCCGCTCCGCGCCTTCGACTGCAAGAATCCGGCATGCCGTGAGGTCATGGCCGGGGCGCCGCTCCTACGCGACGAGCTCTGCGATGAATGTGCGGACCACTATGCGGCGGTGAAGGCGCACCTGGACGCGCTCGATATCCCGTACGTTGAGGACTCCACGCTCGTGCGCGGTCTGGACTACTACACTCGCACCGTCTTCGAGGTGCAGGTGGACGCAGGGCTCGGCTCGCAGAACGCGATCGGTGGGGGAGGGCGGTACGACCGCCTGATGGAGCAGTACGGTGGGCCGTCTACGCCGGGTCTCGGCTTCGCGCTCGGCTTTGAACGCACTCTGCTCGCGCTCGAGGCCGCGGATGTGGAGATCCCGGCGCCACCACGCGCCGAGGTGTTCGTCGCGCGCGTGGACGACTCGGTCACGGCAGGGGTCTTCGCCCTGACGCAGCGACTGCGTGATGTCGGCATCGCGGCCGAGCTCGACCACCAGGCCCGAAGTCTGAAGTCGCAGTTCAAACAGGCCGATCGCCTTGGCGCGCGGTTCGTCCTCGTCGTGGGACCAGACGAACTTGCCGCAGGCGAGGTCACGATACGGGACATGACGACCAAAGAAGAGAAGCGCGTGGCGCTCGAGTCGGCAGCAGCCGATCTTGCGGCCGCGCTCGGCTAAGAGGGGATGACCTCCATGTTCGATGCCAGTCACTCTATCCGCTCGCACATAGCGGGAGCACTCTCATCCGCGGATGCGGGCATCACGGTCACACTCGCGGGCTGGGTCGCCAAGCGGCGCGATCACGGAGGGCTCATCTTCGTCGACCTGCGTGACCGCAGCGGCATCGTGCAGTGCACGTTCGATCCGGACGCGTCAGGCGGGGCGTTCATCGCTGCCGAGCGCGTCCGCCCGGAGTGGGTCGTCAAGCTCACCGGCACCGTGCGTCTTCGCCCGGAGGGCACCGAGAACCCCAACATGTCCACCGGCGAGATAGAGGTGGTCATCACCGAGGCGACCGTACTCAACACGAGTGAGACGCCTCCCTTCGAAATCGAGCCGGGGATCGAGACCGATGAGGTCACCCGGATGCGCTACCGGTATCTCGACATCCGCCGTCCCGAGGTGTTCGCCGCGCTCGCACTCCGCGATCGTGTCGTGCAGCGGTTCCGCCGCTCGCTCGAGAGCCACGGTTTCATGGAGGTCGAGACTCCGATCTTGGGCAAGTCCACTCCCGAAGGCGCGCGAGACTTCATCGTGCCGAGTCGGATGAGTCCGGGTAAGTTCTATGCGCTCCCGCAGTCTCCGCAGCTCTTCAAGCAGCTGTTTATGGTCGCGGGCGTCGAGCGGTACTACCAGATAGCACGTTGCTTCCGCGACGAGGACCTGCGTGCCGATCGCCAGCCGGAGTTCACGCAGGTGGACATCGAGATGTCTTTCGTGACCGAGGATGACGTGCTCTCCATGATGGAGGTCGTCATGCACGAAGTCATGAAGGAGGCCTCCGTCGACCTGCAGGTCCCGCTTCGCCGCATGACGTACGCAGACGCGATGTCCCGCTTCGGTTCGGACCGCCCGGACACACGCTTCGGCATGGAGTTGGCCGACCTCTCGGGGGTCTTCGCGGCGAGCGAGTTCAAGGTCTTCGCCGGAGCTCTCGGCGGCGGCGGCGTCATCAAGGGCATCAACGCAAAGGGTGCCGGAGACTGGAGCCGCGGCAAGATCGACGCGCTCAACCAGGTCGCGCTCGACGCCGGCGCCAAGGGGCTTGCGTGGGCCGCGTTCACATCGGAGGGTGAGGTCCGCTCGCCGATCTCGAAGTTCTTCACCGAAGACGAGATGGCCGCGCTTCGGTCAGCACTCGATGTCACTCCCGGTGACCTGGTGCTCATGATCGCCGACAAGCGCGAGGTGGCCGAGGAGGTCCTCGGCGTCCTTCGTCTCAAGATGGCCGACGAACTGGAGATCGAGCGGAGCGGCTTCGACGTGCTGTGGGTCGTGGACTTCCCGATGTTCAAGTACGACGCTGATGAGGAACGCTACGCCGCCAACCACCATCCGTTCACGATGCCCCGCGAAGAGGACGTCGAGCGTATCGAGTCCGATCCGACGTCGGTGGGTTCCTACAGCTACGACCTCATCATGAACGGCTACGAGATCGGCGGCGGCACATTGCGCATCCACAACGCCGACCTGCAACTGCGGGTGCTCGAGCGTGTCGGGCTCTCCGAGGACGAGGCCCGCGCCCAGTTCGGCTTCCTGCTCGAGGCGCTCTCGTTCGGAGCTCCGCCGCACGGCGGCATTGCACTCGGACTCGACCGGCTCGTAATGCTGCTCGCCGGTGCGCACTCGATCCGCGACGTCATCGCATTCCCGAAGACGTCCTCCGGCGCTGACCCGCTCACGGGTGCGCCGGACGTGGTGAGCCAGCGTCAGCTTCGGGAGGTACACCTCAAGACCGATTAGGGAGGTCTCCGGTGCCGTCGATCTACTATGCGTCCGGAGTCGTGATAACAGCGTGTGTCGCGTTCCTGGTCGTCGGTACGGTCTACCGGTGGGATCTCACATCACCGGGCTACGGGCGGTGGACGCGCATCGTGGGGGCGTTGGCGCTCATCGGCATCGCGCTTGCGGCGGTGTGGGAGCGGCTGGACGAGCCGATGGTCGCGTTCGCGGCTGTGGTCGCGGGCGGAGCGTTCGCGGCAGCGTTCGTGTGGGCACACCGGCAGTTGAGTCGCCGGTTGCGTGCGACTCTCGGTTCTGCTGGTGTCGACGGCGCGCGTGGCGACGATACGGACGGTGCCTGATGCGCACCGGTCACGGGGATGCTACGATGATGGTGCCTTGCCTTGCGTGGACCCGGCGTCAGCGGTTGAGCCAACACTTCTATGCCGGGAGCCTTACATCTCGCAAGCGAGTGGTATCCCTTCGGGGAAGCGCGGACTTGTGGTGCGGGCACCCACCTGCTTCGGCAGGTTCACCCGGCCGACCACGCAGGGCGGGGTTCGACTATACCCTGAGGGGTGGAGGAAGCAGATGCGCAGAACAGTCGTAGCACTCGTCGTAGCAGCGTTGGCATTCGTGCTCGTGGGTTGTGGCGGAGGGGCGGATGAGCCTGCCGCCGATCCCGCTGCCGCCGATCCCGCCGCGGCGGCACCAGCCCCTGCGGCACCAGTCGCACCGGTGTACATGACGGATCGCTCGGCGAACCTCGACGAGGCGACACCGACGGTCTTCCCGTCGTTCACCGAGACCATCACACCGCACGCGTTCCAGGCGAAGCTCGACGCGCGGCGTCCGATGCTCATCCTCTTCTACGACAGCGAGCAGATCGTCACCAAGGAGATCCGCAGCGAGATAGACGCGGTGATCGCCAGCTATCGTGGCCTGATCGATCTGGTGACCTTCGATGTCAGCGGGGACGGGGACCCGAAGGCCGCCGAGGCAGCGACGATGTACGCGGCCGAGCTCGGCGTGCAGACCACCCCGCACACCCTGGTCGTCGACCGTGACGCGTTCATCATCTGGCAGTGGCGAGGGTTCGTGGACAAGGACACGCTTCGGCGCGAGGTCGAACGCGCGACCCGCTAGCGATGCGTGACCTGTTCGACGACGCTGCCGAGGACCGGCTGGAGAGCGCGGCCCCTCTTGCCGCGCGCATGCGTCCTCGCACGCTCGATGAATTCGTCGGCCAGGAGGCCGCCGTCGGGCCGGGGACCGTGCTTCGGACCGCGATAGAGATCGACGCGCTCTCGTCACTGATCCTCTACGGCCCTGCCGGGACCGGGAAGACGAGCCTTGCGCGGGTGATCGCGGGAATGACCAAGGCGCACGTCTCGGAGCTCTCGGCTGTGAGCGCGGGGGTCAAGGACGTCCGCCAGGTCATCGAGGAAGCTCGCGACCGTCTCAAGATGAGCGGGCGGCGCACCGTGCTGTTCATCGACGAGATCCACAGGTTCAACAAGTCGCAGCAAGACGCGTTACTGCACGCGGTGGAGGACCGCCTCGTCGTCCTCATCGGCGCCACCACGGAGAATCCGTTCTTTGAGGTGAACGCTCCGCTCATCAGCCGGTCCCGGGTCGTCGAACTCACACCGCTTGCTGACCGAGACATCCGCACCATCGTCGAGCGGGCGCTCACCGACGAGGCGCGCGGCTTGGGTGGCTCGGTCGTCCTCGAGCCTGCGGCTCTCGATCGCATCATCACGCTCGCGGGTGGCGACGCACGCGTGGCGCTCACCACGCTCGAACTCGCGGCGCAGATCGCACATGTGGAAGCGCCGGATGCGGCCACCGGGGTCGGCGGCGGAGCGTCCGCCGCGCCGAGTACCATCGATGCGGAGGCCATCGCGCGCGCCACGGCGCTCCGGTCGGTGCCTTACGACAAAGCGGGGGATGCGCACTACGACGTCATCTCCGCGTTCATCAAGTCGATGCGTGGAGGTGATCCCGATGCGGCCGTGTACTGGCTCGCCCGGATGGTCGCCGGAGGTGAGGATCCCAAGTTCATCGCACGCCGGATGATGATTCTCGCGTCCGAGGACATCGGCATGGCGGATCCGCAGGCGTTGCTGATCGCGCACGCGGCGTTCAAAGCGGCCGAGTCGATCGGTTGGCCGGAGGCCCGGATCACCCTGTCTCACGCGGCAATCTATCTGGCGCTCGCCCCCAAGAGCAACGCCGCCTACCTCGCGATCGACGAGGCGTTGCACGACCTGCGCGAGGCCGCTGCGGAGCGGGTCCCCGATCACCTTCGCGACCGGCACCGGCCGGGCTCGGATCGGTATCCCGCATACCTGTACCCGCATGATTTCCCCGGCGCCAGGGTCGACCAGCAGTATCTGCCGGACGGGCTCGTCGGCAAGCGGTACTATCGGCCCACGCCGTCTACCCCGGAGGGTGACGGGGAATAGGTCGCGACCCCGCCCTTTGCTACACTGGGCGGGTACCTTCGACAGCATCGTCAGGGGGCGCGACGTGGACACTTCGGCAGTTCTCAGCACCGCGCTCACGGTGGCCGCGCTCGTGCTCTGCGTGGCCGCCCTCTACGCCATCGTCGTGGTCGTGAAGACGGTCCGCGAGATCCGCGTGGCAGTCGAGGACATCCGTGTGCGGCTCGTGCCGCTGCTCGACAAGGCGGATGTCACCATCGACGCGGCGAACGCCGAGCTGCTCCGTCTCGATGCGATCGTCACCCAGGCCGAGGAGGTCGGGGATGCGGTCTCCACGGCGAGCGGCTTCATCCGTTCCCCCGTCAACACGGCGGCACAAGGTATCGCGCGTGCCATTCGCTCGTTCGGCAGGCGATGAGTCTGCTCCGGCGGACCCATCCGAGGAGGATGCATGACCAGTGATCGCATCACGCTGACCGTACCCGCCCGAGGCGAGTACGCGAAGACCGTCCGCATGACGGCCGCCGAGCTGGCGAGCAGGCTCGGAATGTCCTATGACGAAGTGGACGATGTCCGCATCGCTGCCGAGGAGGCCTTCGTCTACGCGAGCGACTGCGTGGGCGAGGATGAGGACGTGACGTTTCGATTCATCGTGAGCCCGGGGATGCTCGAGATCGCCGTCGGCCCGATGCCCGACCACGTGGGGACAGAGGCTCCGGGTGTCTCCGAGAGTTATGCCGAGTTCATCTTACAGTCGGTCTGCGACGAGTTTGAGATCGGACATTCGGCCGAGGGCTGCACGCTCCGGCTGTGTCGTCGCGCGGCCGTCCCGGTGGGAGAGCCAGGTGCCTAGAGCGCAACGCAGGCCGGAGCGGCGACTCGTGTGGGACAAGGCTCACACGCGAGAGCTGTTCGTTCACTACCGTGAACACGGTGACGAGGAGTCGCGCGACGAGCTCATCACCATGTACCTCAACCTGGTCAAGTATCTTGCGAGCAGGTTCAGAAACCGTGGTGAGCCCATCGACGATCTCATTCAGGTCGGGACGATTGGCCTCATCAAGGCGATCGATCGGTTCGACATCGACCGCGAGGTGGAGTTCACCACCTACGCCACGCCGACGATTGTCGGAGAGCTCAAGCGGTACTTCAGGGACAAGGGTTGGGCCATCAAAGTGCCCCGGCGTCTCCAGGAGCTCTCGTTCCGGGTGAACCAGGCCATCGATGCGCTCACGCAGCGCGAACAGCGTTCGCCGAGCATCCTCGAGATCGCCGAGTACCTCGAGGTGACTTCCGAGGACGTTCTCGAAGCGCTGGAGACGTCCGAGGCGTACAACTTCGTGTCGCTGGAGACCGACCGCAACCCTGACGGCAACGAGTCGTTCAGCATCCTCGAGTACGTGGGCGAGGACGACCAGTTGATGGCGCTCGTGGATGACCGGACGACGCTCTCGGAGGGCCTCAAGCGGCTCGCGCCACTCGAGCAGCACGTGCTCTACCTTCGCTTCTTCCAGGGGCTCACGCAGACCGAGATCGCAGCCATGCTCGGCATCTCGCAGATGCAGGTCTCGCGGCTTCTGCGCCGCACCCTGCGGGCCTTGCGCGAACACATCGTCATGGAGGAGGTCTAGATGGCAACGCTGCTCCGCCCGGAGCCGCGAGACCGGTGGTCCCGGGTGTTCACAGCGACCTGGTCGCTCGTAGGGATCGGAATCCTTCTCGCAGCGGTGGGCTGGGTGCTTGGAAAGCTTACGCCCGCGCTCATCCCCTTCGCGCTCGCGATCATCCTCGTGTTCATGTTCCGTGGCCCCGTGGCCTCGCTTGAGCGGCGCGGCGTCAAGCGAGGGCTTGCGGTCGGCATCTGCTATCTGGTCAGCTTCATCGTCGTCGGCATCGCGCTCGGCTTCCTCATACCTGCCCTCGTTGAACAGGTCCGAGAGTTCGTCGAGGCGTTCCCCGGTTACTACGAAAGCGCCAGCAAGATGTTGCTCGATGTCCAGGGCAGGTACGAGGCGCTCATCGTCCCACCGTGGCTCGAAGACGCGCTCGCAAACCTTCAGGACTCCATCACGCGACAGTCAGCCGAGTGGTCGAGCCTGCTCGCGAAGGAGATCTTCAGCGTGGGTGGCTCGGCGCTCTCAGCGCTCGTCACAACGGTTGTCTCACTCGTGGTGGGCTTCTGGATCCTCAAGGATCTTCCTGCCATCAACAAGGAGATGCTTCTGCTCGCGGGTCCACGTCGCCGGGATGAGGCCGCGATCGTCACGGCCACTGTTTCGCGGGTCCTCGGCGGGTACCTGCGCGGCATGTTCACGATCTCGCTCATCACCGGCACTCTCGTCGCCGTCGGGCTGGCGATCATCGGCGTGCCATACTCGCTCGTCATCGGTCTACTCGCGCTCATCCTCAACTTCATCCCGTGGATCGGTCCTACGCTCACGGCGGTCGTCGCCGGTATCGCCGCGGCGTTCGTGAGCCCCCTCCATATCGTGGGCGCTATCGCAATCTGTCTCGGCGCGCAGCAGGTGACCGAGTACTTCGTACAGCCCCGCGTGATGTCCGAGAATGTCGACCTGCACCCGTTGCTGGTGATATTCTCGCTGCTTGCCGGAAGCGCACTGTTCGGGCTGCCGGGGCTGCTGCTCGGAATCCCGGTCGCCGCGATCGGCAAAGGCCTGTTCGTCTACTACTTCGAGAAGTACACGGACTCCAAGCTCACCACCGAGGGCGGTGCGCTGTTCCGTGCGCGAACGGACGGGGGCGATGAGGTCGAGGGCGACGAGTGCGCCGCAACGCCGCCCGCCGTGGCCGAGTCCGACACGACCGATACACCGACCGGCGTCTGACGCACGCCGAACGTCAGCAAGGAGAGCACACACGTGAAGTCCGCCGAGATCAGAGAGAGCTTCCTGTCGTTCTTCGAGAGCAAAGGCTGCAAGCGGCTGCCCTCGTCATCTCTCGTCCCCGACGACCCATCGCTGCTGCTGACCTCCGCAGGCATGGTGCAGTTCAAGCCGGTCTTTCTCGGCGCACGCGACATCGGTGTGACACGAGCGACCACCTGTCAGAAGTGTGCGCGAACCACCGACATCGACATCATCGGCACCACCGGGCGGCATCACAGCTTCTTCGAGATGCTCGGCAACTTCAGCTTCGGCGACTACTTCAAGAGCGAGGCGTGCGCGTGGGCGTATGAGTTCTCCACCGCCGTGCTCGGCATGGACCCGGAGCGCCTGTGGTTCTCGATCTACGAGGACGATGACGAGGCCGAGGCGGTGTGGCGTGACGAGGTTGGCGTGCCGCAGGAGCGGATCGTGCGTATGGGCGCCAAGGACAACTTCTGGTCCGCTGGCCCCACCGGTCCGTGTGGTCCGTGCTCGGAGCTCTACTACGACCAGGGTCCCGAGGTGGGATGCGGGCTCGATACCTGCGCACCGGGCTGCGACTGTGACCGGTACGTCGAATATTGGAACCTCGTGTTCATGCAGTACGACCGCCAGGAGGACGGCACGCTCCTGCCGCTTCCCAAGAAGAACATCGATACCGGCATGGGTCTCGAGCGCGTGGCGGCCATCATGCAAGGCGTGCACACGAACTTCGAGACCGACGATCTGCGAGCGTTGATGGAGGTGGGCGAGGCACTCTCGGGTGTCACGCTCGGAACGGCGGCCAAGACCGACGTCTCTCTGCGTATCCTGGCAGACCACGCGCGGGCGGTCGCGTTCTTGATAGCTGACGGCGTGCTGCCCGGCAACGAAGGCCGGGGGTACGTGCTACGGCGCCTGCTGCGTCGCGCCATCCGTCATGGACGTCTGCTGGGCGTGGAGGACGCCTTCATGGTGCGGCTCATCGACACCGTGATCGGGCGCTGGGGCGCCCCGTACCCTGAGCTCGCCGAGAACGCCGAGCTCATCCGTGGCATCGTCGCCTCAGAAGAGGAGCGGTTCAGTGCCACGCTCCGGCAGGGGCTTGCATACCTCACGACCGCGATGGAGCGGACTCGCGAGGCGGGTTCGTCAGTCCTCGATGGCACCGAGGCGTTCACCCTCCACGACACGTACGGATTCCCCTACGAGCTCACCACCGAGATCGCTGCCGAGTCGGGCCTCGACGTCGACAAGGACGCGTTCGAGGCGGCGATGGAGGCGCAGCGTGAGCGCGGGCGGGCAGCGGTCAAGGACGAGTCGTGGTCGTTCGGCAGCGCCTTCGACGAGATCGCGCGCAGCGCGGGGGCCACGGAGTTCCTCGGCTATGCACTCGACGAGGCCGAGGGAACGGTCGTGGGCATCGTCGTCGCAGGCGAGTCCGTGCCGCGCATCGAAGCGGGTCAGGAGGGCGACATCGTGCTCTCCGCCACCCCGTTCTACGCCGAGCAGGGCGGCCAGATCGGTGATACCGGCGTGCTGCGGCTGGGAGACGCGCAGTTCGTGGTTACCGACACGCGGTTCGCGGTTCCCGGGCTGGTGGCGCACGTCGGTATGCTCGAGTCCGGGACGATCGCCGTGGGAGATCACGTCCGCGCTTCGATCGACGTCCTGCGCCGGGAGCGGATCCGTCGCAACCACACCGCGACGCACATCCTGCATTGGGCGCTCCGCCGCATCCTCGGTGACCACGTCCGACAGTCGGGTTCACTCGTGGCGCCCGAGCGGCTCCGCTTCGACTTCACCCACTTCGAGGCGGTCTCGGCTGAGCAGCTGCGCCGTATCGAGGAGATGGCCAACCACAAGATCATGGAGAACCATCCCGTCCTCAACTATGAGACTTCGCTCTCCACCGCTCGTGAAATGGGCGTCACGGCACTGTTCGGTGAGAAGTACGGCGAGATCGTCCGCGTGCTTGAGGTCGGAAACTTCAGCAAGGAGCTCTGCGGCGGTACGCACGTCGCCCGATCAAGTGAGATCGGCCTGGTCAAAATCGTGTCCGAGGGCAGTGTTGGCGCCAATCTGCGCCGGATCGAGGCGGTCACCAGCTTCGATGCGCTGGCATACCTCGAGCGCGTCGAGTCCGAGCTTGCAGAGACGGCTGCGGTGCTCAAGGTGAGCAAGTTCGACGTGTCCGAACGTGTGGGCACCATCGCACGGCGCGTGAAGGAGCTCGAGAGTTCGGCCCAGCGTGCACGCAGCCACATGGCCGGTTTCGACCCCGCGGCTCTCGTGGACGGGGCTCTGGACGCGGGCTATCCGGTCATCGTCGCCCGCATCCCCGATGTCACCTCCACGGAGTTGCGCGGCGCCTGGGACATGCTGCGTTCACGGCTTGGGGAGTCGGGCGCCGTCGTGCTGGCCACCGCAGATCCGGAATCCGGGGCGCCGCTGCTGCTCGCGGCGGGCACGCCGGGCGCCGTTGCGGGAGGCTTCGACGCGGGTGCTCTCATCCGCAGGATCGCGCCGCTCGTCAAGGGCGGCGGCGGCGGGCGTCCGGAGATGGCGCAGGCCGGCGGTAAGGATGCGGCGGGCATCGATGGTGCGCTTCACGAGGCACGTACAGCACTTGGCGTAGGGTAGGGTCATGCGTGCTCTGGGGCTCGACATCGGTTCTGTTCGCATCGGCGTCGCCGTTTCCGACCCGTCGGGTCGTGTGGCATCACCGATCGCCGTGCTCGACGCCCGCGCCCTCGCGGGCGACCTTCGGCCGCTCAAGCGGCTCGTCGAGGACTACGAGACCGAGTGCCTTGTGGTGGGTCTGCCGCTGACGCTCGCTGGCGATGAAGGCTCGCAGGCCGCGGCCGTGCGGGCAGAGGCCGAGCGTCTGGCGCGTGCCGTGGATCTCCCGGTCGAGTATGCGGACGAGCGGTTGTCGAGCGAGGAGGCGCGCCGCTCGATGGCCGCCTCGGGCATGAGCGAGAAGGAGCAGCGGGGCGCGGTGGACAAGATCGCCGCCGCGATCATCCTGCAGGGCTGGCTCGATGCGAGATGGACGGCGGTGTGACACAGGTGAGTGAGCTGCGCGGCGACCTTGACGCCCATCGCACGCGCTGGGACCCCGGCGCGCGCTCCGAGCGCGGTGTGCGGCCGGCCGATCAGAGTTCACGCCGACGTGCCCGGGCCGTGGTGGTGCTGCTGGTGGCCGCCGTCCTCGTCCTGTGCGTCCCGGCGTTCGGCATCTGGCGTGTCTTCTTCGTCGCCGACTCGACCGTAGTGGCTGGTCAGCCCGTGCAGGTCGAGATCCCCGCCGGAGCCGATACAGCGGCGATAGCCGGTGTGCTCACCGATGCTGGCGTCATCGGTAACGCAGCGATGTTCCGGTTGCGTGCCCGCATCGAGGGTATCGACAACGAGCTTCGCTCGGGCATCTACGACCTCGAGACCGGCATGTCTCACGATGATGTCGTGGACCGCCTGCTGGCGGGCCCACCCGTCGAGTACACCACAGTGACGATCCCGGAGGGCTTCACCGTCGAGTTGATCGCGGAACGGCTTGAGCGGGATGCGAGTATCCCGGCCGCGGAGTTCATCGAGCTCGCACTCGGACAGGCATCGGTCTTCGAGGACGCGCATCCGTATCTGGCCGAGGTCCACGAGGGCTCGCTCGAGGGGTACCTGTTCCCGAAGACCTATCGCATCGTTGAAGGTGCGACCGCCTCCGACGTGATCGAGCTGATGCTCGGCCAGTTCGACACCGAGTTCGCCGCCGTCGATCTGACGCGAGCGGGCGAGTACAGCATGCACGAGCTCGTCACGATCGCATCGATGATCGAGCGGGAGGCGCGCGTGGGAGACGAGCGTCCGCTCGTCTCCTCGGTCATCCACAACAGGCTCGACAGGGGTATGCGGCTCGAGGTCGACGCGACAATCGAGTACGTGATCAAGAAGAACCGGCCACGTCTCCTGAACAGCGATCTTGCGGTCGAGAGCCCCTTCAACACGTACAAGTACGCCGGGCTTCCGCCGGGCCCGATCGCAAGCCCCGGGCTGGCGTCCCTTCAGGCTGCCGCTGCTCCGGCCGATACGGACTATCTGTACTACGTGCTGACGAGCGCCGATGGCTCACATACGTTCACTGAGACCTACGAAGAGTTCCTCATCGCCAAGGAGAAGTCGAGAGAGGTGACACCCTGACCACCATGAGCGAGGAAAACGGCTCGGCCATACTAATCCGGGGCGCGCGTAAGCGCTACAAGCCTATCGTCGGCGCGCCACAACGTGACGCCGTGCGCGGCGTGGATATCTCGGTAGCACCGGGCACCATCCACGGCCTGCTCGGCCCCAACGGCGCGGGCAAGACCACGACGATCAAGATGTTGCTCGGTCTGGTGCGACCCACCGCAGGTGAGTTCACGATCCTTGGCGAGGACTCCACGCAACCAGCGGGTAGGAGGAACGTCGGTTTCATGCCCGAGCAGCCATATTTCCCGCAGCACCTTCGGGCGGCCCAGGCGCTCAAGTTGTACGCACAGCTCGGTGGTGTCCCCAAGGACCAGATCGCGGCGCGCACGTCCCGGCTGATGGAGCGGGTCGGGCTCCAGGGCCGGGAGAAGACCACCCTCGACGCGTTCTCCCGCGGCATGCTGCAGCGGCTCGGGATCGCGCAGGCGCTCATCAACGAGCCCACGGTGGTCGTGCTCGACGAACCCGCATCCGGCCTGGACCCGGTGGGCCAGCGCGACATTCGCAACCTCATGCTTGAGCTTCGCGATTCCGGCGTGACCGTGCTGCTCTCCTCGCACCAGCTCTCCGAGGTGGAGGCGGTCTGCGACGACGTCACGATCATGAACGCGGGCGTGGTGGCTGCTGAGGGCGACCTCGATATGCTGCTGAACGTCGAGGGACGCACGTCGATCCGAGCACGCGGGCTTGGCGACACCCTGCCAGCTTCGATCGCATCCGAGGCGACTAGCGTGGCGGCATCCGGTGGCGTGTGGGTGTTCTCGGTCGCCGATGGCGCGGTGCGCCGCACGGTGGATGCGGTCGACGATGCTGGCGGCCAGGTCGTCTCGGTGGCGCCGGTCCGCGATTCGCTCGAGGACTACTTCGCCAGGCTCCTGGTCAGCACGAGCGGGGAGGGGGATGGCCGATGATGTCCCGTATCATCCCAATCGCGACCGCAGTCGTGGCGGACAGTCTTCGCCGCAAGGTCGTCTACATCGTGCTCGTGTTCGCAGCCTTCCTCGCGCTCGCCATCCCGGCACTTCCAAGCTACGGGCTCGGTGTCGAGGACGCGGTGTTCCGCGAGGTCGCCCTCGCGTTGTCGTTCGTGACCGCACTCGTGCTCACGCTTTCGCTCGCGGCCAACCGGGTGCCGGCCGAGGTCGAGCGGCGGACGGTGTACAACGTCATCGCCAAAGGGGTCGGCCGCTGGGAGTACCTGGTGGGTACGTGGCTTGGGATCCTGATCGTGACCGGCGGTGCGATCGCCGCGTTCACGGTGGTCGAGCAGGTGATCGCACTCGTGAAGTATCGCGATGCGATGTGGCAGCTCTGGCAGGGCGCACTTGCGGTCTGGTTGGAGATGGGTGTCCTAGCGGCGTTCGCCGTGGCGGTCTCGGCGATCACGGGGCCGGTCGTGGTGGTGACGGCGAGCCTCGCTGCGCTCTTCGCCGGCCACTCCCGCTCGACGCTCCTCGGAGGCGAGGGCGCGCTCGGGCTCCGTCCCTTCTACCCGTCACTGGACGCGTTCAATGTCGTCAATCCGGTCGCGCACGGCAGTGGGGTGCCGCCTCTGTACATCGTGAGCATGCTCGTGGTGTTCCTGGGGTTCGCGGCGATGTCGCTCGCCGTGGGTATAGCCCTGTTCTCCCGGAGGGATCTGTGATGGACGGCCTGCGTACCCGGGTCGTCGTTCTCCTCGTCGTGACGCTCCTTGCCATCGCACTCGGTGGTCAAGCCCTTGCGGACTCGCTCGTGCCCGAAGCCTCCGCCGCGGACACCAACGCCGCGGTTGGGCGCGCGACCTCCTCGTATCTCACCGGGGTGCGTTCGTACGCCGCCGCAGCTCTGTGGAACCGGCTCGACCCGCTCATGCACGGCTACTACGGCGGTGTGTCACTGACGGACATGCGGTACATGCTGAGCTCGATATCTCTCATCGTCGCGCTAGACCCGCAGTTCATCCACGCGTATCCCGTAGGGTCGTGGATCCTCGTGCAGAACGGTCGTGTGGATGACGGCCTTGCGATGGCCCGCCGGGCAGTGGAAGCCAATCCCCGTTCCGGCATGCTGCTGTCCAACCGGGCCCAGCTGGAGTATCTGTATGGCGACGACCTGTCCGCCGCGGTGCAGACCGCAGAACGCGCGATCGAGTCGGACGTCGTCTGGACCGATCTGCGCGAACAGCATACGTGGCTTCCGATCCTCGGCGACATCTTCCGTCAGGGCGACCGGGACGATCTGGACGCGATCGTACAAGCCGAGCTGGTCCGCATCGACGAGGAGGCCGGTGACTCGCTCGCCCCGGAGGAGCATGACCACGATCATGACGGCGTACCTGACCACTAGGGAGTATCAGCGCTGCTGCAACCGGACCGCTATCTGACTCACGTGACCGCTCTCGACCTCGATGCACTCAAGGCCGAGGGCGTGACCGTCCTTCTGCTGGACGTCGATAACACGGTGTCTCCCCATCACTCGGCCGAGGTGATCCCGGGGATCCGCGACTGGATCGCGTCTCTCGGTCCCCTGGGGTTCCGGGCATGTCTCGTCTCCAACAACTGGCATGACGACATCCACGAGCGGGCGGCTGCACTCGGCCTTCCCGTCGTAGCCAAGGCGGGCAAACCGCTGCCGTTCGGCATCCGGCGGGCGATCCGCCTGCTCGCTGTGCGGAAGTCCGAGTGTGTGATGGTGGGCGACCAGATCTTCACCGACGTGCTCGGCGGTAAGCTCGCCGGGGTCAGGACCGTGCTCGTGGAGCCACTGACGCCTTCGGACATGGGGCACACGATGGTGCTTCGACGGTTGGAACAGCGCATAATGGCGAACAGGCGGCCCGAGGCATGAGAAGGGGGAGCGGCACGTGATCATCAACGGACGCACGCGGCCGACCGCGGTGATCGGCTGGCCGATCGCGCAGTCGCTGTCGCCGGTGATGCACAATGCCGCATACGAGGCTCTCGGGCTCAACTGGGCGTGCGTGCCGTTGGGGGTCCCGGACCAGCGGGCGCTGCTCGCCTTCACGGAGGCGGCGCGCAGCCTATCGTTCGTGGGCTTCAATGTCACGATGCCGTACAAGCAGGCGATGCTTGAGTTGTGCGATGAGGCCGCATCCCTCGCTCAACTCGCCGGAGCGGTCAACACCGTCCACTGCGTCGACGGCCGGCTCATCGGCTACAACACCGATGGGCGAGGTCTGCTGGAATCGCTCGAGAACGACGCGGGGTTCGATCCCGCCGGTCGCTCGGTGGTCATCCTCGGTGCGGGGGGCGCTGCCGGCGCCGCACTCACCGCGTTCATCCTCGCGCGTGCGAGCGACATCACCGTCATCAACCGCACCGTGGAGCGTGCCGAGGAGATGCTCGCGCGGGTGCGGAACAACCTGCGAAACACCACAGCGGCCGCGATACCGCTCGGTCCGTCGGCGGCTGAGGCGGTGCGTGGGGCCGACCTGATCGTCAACGCGACACCTGCGGGCATGTCGACCTCCGATCCGTGCCCGCTGCCGGCCGAATGGCTGCGCCAGGGACAGGTCGTCCTGGACATGGTCTATCAGCGACCCGAGACAGCGTTGCTGCGCGCCGCGTCGCTTGCCGGTGCGCGCCCTGTGAGCGGTCTCGGCATGCTCGTCGCCCAGGGGGCGCTCGCGATCGACATCTGGATGGGTGAGGGGGGTGGCGAGACGCGGGCGCCACGCGATGTGATGCGCGCCGCGGCTGCGGCTGCTCTCGAAGAGCAGCATGCGCCTGCCGGGGGTGACGGGTCGTGACGGCGGCTTCGGGAAAGCGGCTCGGCCGCGTCCTCGTGCAGTCGGGGCTCATCACGCAGGAGCAGTTGGACGCGGCGCTCGCGGAGACATCCGGACGCTCATTGTGCCAGGTGCTCGTCGACCAGCACATCACCGACGAGGTGACGTTCGCGCGCTCGGTGGCCGAGAGCATGGGCCTCGCGTTCGTCGATCTCGGCGCAATCGACATCGATCCCAACGCCGCGACGATGATCTCGGTCGAGATCGCGCATCGCCACAGCGTGCTGCCGATCAGGGTCCAGGACGACGAACTGATAGTGGCGATGGCTGATCCAGCCAACATCTTCGCGATCGATGACCTACGCATCGTCACCGGGTACGACATCAAGCCCGTCGTCGCCGCGGAAAGCGACCTGCAGGCGTCTCTTGACCGCCTCGCGACGATGCAGGCGAACGTCGAGGACATGGTGGGCGATCTCGAGGGAGCATCGCTCGACGTCGGTGATGACGACGAGCAGGCGGATGACGAGGAGGCGCCGGTCGCCAAGATCCTGAACCACATCGTCACCGAGGCCATCCGCCAGGGTGCGGGTGACATCTACATCGAGCCGGGCGAGCGTGAGATCCGTGTCAGGTACCGCATCGACGGCGTGTGCCAGGAGATCATGCGGAGCCCCATGAAGATCCACCGGCAGCTTCTGAGCCGCCTCAAGATCCAGTGCGCCATGGACATCTCCGAGAAGCGCGTTCCCCAGGACGGGCGATTCGGCGTGGTGCTCGACGGCAAGTCGGTCGACTTCCGTGTGGCGGTCCTACCGACGGTGCATGGCGAGATGTCGGTCATGCGCCTGCTGCGCAAGGACGCCATCATGATGTCGCTCGAGGACCTCGGCTTCCTACAGCAACCGATGGATCGGGTCATGGAGGCCATCAGCCGGCCGTACGGCGCCCTGCTCGTGACCGGCCCGACGGGCTCCGGTAAGTCCACCACGCTGTATGCGGCGATCAACAAGACCACGAAACCCACGGTCAACCTGATCACGGTCGAGGACCCGGTCGAGTACCGCCTCGAGGGGCTCTCGCAGGTGCAGGTGCACGAGAAGGCCGGCCTCACCTTCGCCTCGGCGCTCAGATCGATCCTCCGTCAGGACCCCGACGTGGTCATGATCGGCGAGATCCGCGACAAGGAGACCGCCACGATCGCGATCGAGGCTGCTCTCACCGGACACCTCGTACTCTCGACGCTCCACACCAACGACGCTCCGTCTGCGCTCACCCGCCTTACCGAGATGGGCGTGGAGCCGTTCCTGTCAGCGTCTGCGATCAACTGCGTGCTTGCGCAGCGCCTCGCGCGACGTCTCTGCAAGGAGTGTCGCGAAGAGTACACGCCCGACGAGGACGTGCTCAAGCGGATAGGCTTCCCCTATGAACCCGGCAAGCCGCCGAGGCTGTACCGGGCGGTCGGGTGCAACAAGTGCAACAACATCGGCTACAAGGGCCGGATGGGCATCCATGAGGTCATGAGCATCACCGAGGAGATCGAGCGCGCGTGCGTCAACCATGCCAGCGGTGATGAGATCGCACGCATCGCGATCGAGGAAGGCATGCTTACGCTGCGCGACGATGGTTTCGCGAAGGTGCTATCCGGACTTACGTCCATTGAAGAGGTCATGCGCGTCGTCGTCTGACGCTTGCGACCTGCGTTTTCACGGTTGTTTCGCCCTCGGTGACGTGAGAGACTGGGACTGCTAGCCCCAGGCCGGGTCTACTCGCGCGCGCCATCGTGACTCCCCGGTCTGTCTGACTGCCGCTTCCGGAGGTGACGACACGATGGTGGACAAGGGCATCGGCGACTACTTCATCAGCGATACGGATGAGGAGTCGTTCGAGGATGACGATCTGCTCGGCGCTCCGGTCGTCGTCCCGGTGACACCCCAGCCGGCACAGGCGCCCGCAGCTCCGGCCGCGCCCGTCGCGGCGCCGGTGGCCGCTCCCGCCCCCGCAGCACCCGTGGCGGCGGCAGCCCCTCCCGTAGCGGCGCCTGAGGCGCCGGCGACGTATGCTCGACCGCAGACCGCGACGCGCCAGCTCTCACGGGAGGAGCAGCTTGCTCAGGCGCTTGATGCGTTGATGCATGAGGACGCCGACATCCAGGCGGCTGCGCTCGTGAGCCTCGACGGCTTCACGATGGCCTCCGCGCTTCCCGCGGGTATGCAGGCTGATCGTGTCGGCGCGATGTCGGCCGCGATCCTCGGCCTCGGCGAGCGTGCCGCTGCCGAGCTCGGGCGCGGACACCTCTCGCAGGTGTTCATCGAGGGGGATAACGGCTACGTCCTGCTCATCGCGGCAGGGAGCCGTGCAGTGCTGACCGCGATGGCGGATCCCGCAGCCAAGCTCGGACTCGTTCTGTACGACATGAAGTCGACCGCTGAGCGTATCGGCCGCATCCTCGGCTGACCGCTCTACTCGCTTTGCACGACACGATGCTTCGGGGGAGTGACGGTTCGAACCGATGGCACTGCGCGGCAACCTCAAAGACTTCAGTCTTCCGGACGTCTTCCAGCTCGTTCAACTGAGCGGGAAGACCGGTGTGCTGCGCATCGTCCGTTCGGACACCGAGGGCAGCATCTGGTTCCGCGACGGGGACGTGTTCTTCGCGCAGTCCAACTGGAGGCACGAGCTGCTCGGCCAGCGTCTTGTCAATGCTCAGCGCATAACGCCAGCAGCGCTGAAGCGAGCGCTCGAGATGCACGCGACCGAGGGGGGCGCCCGCCGTCTCGGCGACATCCTCGTCAGCGAGGGCTACATCACGCAGCAGGTGCTCGAGACGTTCGTCCAGGAGCAGATCGAGGACACGATCTTCGACATCATGCGCTGGGACGAGGGCGACTTCGACTTCGAGACGCTGCCCGAAGTCGTCCATGAGGACATCGGTCTGTCGGTCTCGGTCGAGAACATCGTGATGGAGGGCAGCCGCCGCCTCGAGGAATGGAACCGCATCAAGAAGAAGGTCCCGTCGGCGGACATGGTCTTCAAGATGGCCACAGCACCCGGGGAGGGCACGTTCGAGATCTCCCTGAAGCCGATCGAGTGGAACCTCCTGTTGCTCATCGATGGCACACGGTCGGTACGTGACCTCGCACTCGAGGTCCATAGCACCGACTTCGAGGTCGCCCGCGTGATCTACGGTCTTTTCTCAGCAGGCCTGCTCGAGGTCCCCTCCGATGACGAGGTCGAGCGGCTGCGTGCCGAGCGAGCCGCGCGTGAATCCAAGCGCGAACGGGCGCGAGCCGAGCGAGCAGCCGCTGCGCCCGCGACCGAGGACATCCGGGAGTCCGACGCCGCGGCGCCGGAGCCCGGGGTCACCACACCGGAGTCCGGGGCCGCTCAGTCGGTCGCCGAGGCGCCCACCGCTGAGATGCCCGACGCGCCCGCCCCCGAGATGCCCGAGTTCCTCTCGGTGGCCGCCGATGCGCCGAGCGATGACGACATGGCGGTCTTCACCGAGATGATGGAGGCCGTGCTGCTCCCGCACGAGGCCGCGCAACAGTCCGCGCAGCCGGCAGTCGTACCGGAGGCGGAGTCCGGGTTCGAAGAGCCCGTCGTGCCCTACGTGCCGGATGCGCTCGACCAGTGGACCGATTCGATGCTGCCCGCCGAGGCGGCTGATGCGGAGACACCGGCGGATGCGGGCATGCAACCGCCTGCCGAGGAGTCCGCGGTCGCACCCGGAGAGGACACGGCGCCCGCTGACGGGATCATGTATCCCGATCTTGGCGCACTGTCGGTTGCCGAGATGAGCGACATCCCCGCCCCACCTGTCGCGGAGGTGGCGCCGCTGCCTGAGGGGTTCGTGCCGACGGGCGACTACGAGACCGACCTGCGCACGCTCGGCCTTGGTGAGTATCCCTACGAGCTGCTCGAGCCGGAGCCGGTCAGTGAGAGCCGCGAGCCGATGTCGGCGCTCGACACGGAGTCGTACTTCTTCGAGTCCGATGTCGCGGCCGAGGCGGTGCCTGGCGTCGCTCCCGAAGCGCCGGTGGTCGACCTGGAGTCCGGGGATGACTGGGCGCGTTTCGTCGAGACGGTCTCGGAGGACGCAGGAGTACCGGCGGAGCCGGTAGCCGAGGGCGGCGATGACCTCGACTCGCTCCTCGAGTCGCTCGCGACATCCGAGGAGACTCCGGCAGGCATCATCTCCTCGGGCACCGATTTCGGTAGCCAGGGTGAGCCGGGCGAGTACATCTCCACGGATTCCTTCCTCGCCGAGTTCGACACCGGCGCAGGCCTGAGCGGCGGGCTCGGTGATGAGCTCACCGCGCTCACCGGTGGTGGCACGGCGCGGGTGCGTCCCGTGGCCACGGTGAGTGCCATCCCGGAGCCGGGAGAGGGTGGCAAGCTCCATATCGACCAGGCGGTCGATCGCGAGTTGCTTGAGAAGATCATCAAAGGTGTCGAAGACCTCTAACACAGGACGGAGTACGCATGCAGTCGGTCAAAGTCGTCGTCACCGGACCATTCAACGCCGGGAAGACGACCTTCATCAAGGCGGTCAGCGAGATCACGGTGCTCTCAACGGAGCGCCAGATCAGCGACACCTCGGGTGAGGGCAGCGGTGAGACCACCGTCGCGATGGACTTCGGCCGTATCACCGTCTCCGATGATGTCGTGCTGTACCTCTTCGGCACCCCGGGGCAGGAACGTTTCTCGTTCATGTGGGAGACCCTTTCCGAGGGGATGCTCGGCTTCGTACTTCTGGTCGATGCCGAGGACAAGGACTCGTTCGAGGATGCGAAGTCGATGATCTCCTTCTTCAGGAACATGTCCGATGTCCCATTCGTCGTGGCCGCCAACAAGGTACCCGCGACCGACGTCAAGACGCTCCGGCAGGTCCGTTCCGCCATCGCGCTCGATGACTCGGTCCCGCTGCTCCCGGTCGACGCGCGCGACAAGGAGAGCGTGAAGGCCGTTCTGCTCGGCCTGCTCTACCGGATCCTCGACAGTATGGGCTGAGGCCCGGATGGACGAGCGCTACTACATCTACGGGGGCCTGGCGCTACTCCTGCTCGCGCTCGTGGTGTACCTGTTCGACTCGGTCGCCCGCTATCGGCGCGCGGTCAGGAACGCTCGGCAGGCCGCAGTCGCTCCGGACGCCGAGGGGGAAGCCAAGTACATCACCGATGACGACCGCGCGAGCATGGCGCTTTCCGGCGCAACCGGCGCACCGGGCACCGAGAGTCCTCTGCAAGCAGCCGGTGATCCTCCGGCCGCAGTTGACTCGATCACCGAGCTCTACCACAGCCTGGATGAGCCCCCTCACCCTCGGTCCGAACGTGCCTCCGAGCCCGAGCCCGAGCCCGA
>JAFGAG010000004.1 GCA_016933785.1 Coriobacteriia bacterium
GGTGAAGTCGTGCAGCACGACGACCTTTCGGTACAGGTCGACGCCGTCAGGCGGAGGAGGATCGCGCGACTTCGGGTATCAAGGACGAGGGACGCGGTTGCCGAGGGTGGCGCGCGCCCCGCTGTCTGATGGTATCCGGGCGATTCCGCCCGGCACGACAATGGGGGACGACATGACCGGTCAAGAAAGTGCGCAGCCGACGTTCGAGGCAGGGGTGCAGGCGCCGCAGACGGCGACCCCGCCCCCGGTGACCCCACCTCCAGTGACCCCACCCGCCTCGCCTGTGAGCGGAGGCGGCTCGGGGGGCCACCGCGGAACGGTGCTCTGGGGGATCACGCTCATCGTCGTGGGCGGTCTGCTCCTCGTGAGTCAGTTCGTGCCGGGCATCGCGCTCTGGCGGTACTGGCCGCTCATCATCATCGCGATCGGCGTACGTCAGGCACTCGGACCCACAGTGGGATCCTGGTCGATCAAGCACGGTGTCGACGGTCTGGTGACGATCGCCTTCGGTCTCGTATTCCTCGGGCAGATGCTCGGCTACCTGGGATGGAACGTATGGCTCAACATCCTCCGCCTGTGGCCTCTCCTGCTCGTCTCGATCGGCCTTGAGGTGGCAGGCAAGGGGCTGCGCTCCGAAGCGGTGCGCGCACTTGGCGGCCTCGTGGTGATCGGCGGCCTTGCGTACGGTGCGCTCGTCCTGACACCGACGGGGTCGTGGATGCCGCTGGTGCCGGTGACCGGTGAGTCCGAGGCGTTCGAGTGGAGCGAAGCGCACAGCCGGCGCGTCTCCGAGGGCGCGGCCGTGATCCGGGGCGGGGTGGGCCGGCTGATGGTCTCCGAGGGTCGTGATCTCGCCACCGCTGAGGGGCGCTCTCCGCTGGAGTCGGAGTTCGACGTCGTGGTCGACGGCGGAACCGCCGACGTAGAGATCAGCGCGGGGACAGGCGTCTGGGTTCCGACTGCGGACGAGGTTCGTCTTGACGTGACGCTCGATCGCGACGTGACCTGGGACATCACCGTGGACGCGGGGGTCTCGCACTACGACATCGATCTGCGTGAACTGCGCGTGCGTTCACTCTCGCTCAACGCCGGGGTTTCCGAGGGGACCGTGACACTTGGCCCCTCGCAATCGTCGGGCCTGAGCGGCGCCGTGCCCGCTGATGTCGATGCGGGCGTCTCGGCGCTCACGATCCGGGTGCCCGGTGGCGACAACGTCCGGGTGAGCTTGAGCAGTGGGCTCTCGGGCATGACCACCCGGGGGACGTGGACGAGCAGTCGCGAGGGCGACACGAGGGTGTACGAGAGTGAAGGGTTCCGCGACTCCGGCACGTACTGGGATATCGACATCACGTCGGGCATCGGCAGTGTCACCGTCGAGTACTACTAGGAGGTCGTCACCGTGACTGATCAGCAGCACCCCACCAATCCGGGCGAAGATCGCGACACCACCGGCTGGGTCATCCTCGGCGCAGTCCTCATCATCGCGGGATTCTTCCTCGGGGCACGGAACCTCGGCATCATCCCGTGGCCGATCGGGCAGGTGTGGAACCTGTTTGTGAAGGCGCGCGTGGGAATCGGGATCGTCCTGCTCGGCGGTCTGTTGATCTGGTGGGCCCAATCGGGTAAAGGCTTCCGCGCCCCCCAGCGCGGCATGAAGCTCTATCGCTCCCGCAACGACAAGTGGCTGGCCGGTGTGCTCGGCGGCCTGGCGGAGTACTTCGGTGCCGACGCGACGATGCTCCGGCTGACCTTTCTCGCGCTCGTCATCCTGTTCGACATCGGAGGGCTCGTGGCGGCCTACATCGTGATGGCGATCGTGGTGCCGCAGGCACCGAAGGGTGTCGCACCCGCGCCCGCAGTGCCCGAGTGGCCGCAGGCGCCCGCCCCGGTTGCTCCCGCCCCTGCCCCGGCTGCACCGCCGGTCCCGGCACCGCAACCCGAAGAGGCCGTTCCCGCTCCGGTTGCACCGGAGGCCCCCGTTGCTCCGGCCGCGGCCCCGGCGCCTCCCGCCGCGCCCGCACCTCCGGCTGAACCCGCCGAGTCGGAGAGTCCTGACGCGGGCGGCCAGTGAGCGCGACGGTCGACGGCGCACGACAGGGGGATCGCTTCCCGTCGCAGGTGCCCGGCACCGCGCCGGGGGACATCGTCGACGCGCACGTCCACCTCTTCTCGCTACCGCTCTTTCGGGAGTTCGTCGAGCGCAATCCCGACGTGAACCCGCGTTGGAAGCGGGCACTCGAAGACGGGAAGTGGGGACGTCGCGGTGAGACACTGCCCGACCTCGACGCTCACGAGATGGCTGCGTGGTACGCGGCCCGTCTCGATGACGCCGGTATCGCCAAGGCGGTGGTGGTGTCAGTGCTGCCCGACTCGCAGTACACGCGCGATGTCATCGCGGCCTCGGGTGGACGCGTGGCGGCGCTCTGCAACATCGATCCACGCTCGCCGGAGGCACCCGCGCTCCTGAGGCGTGAGATGGCCGCAGGATTCAAGGGCGTGAAGCTGCTGCCGGTTAACCGCTGCTACCACCTCTCCGATCCAGCGTGCCGGCCGTTCTTCGATACCGCGGCTGAGCTCGGCGCGGCGATCACGGTCCACTACGGCGTGACGGTCGATCCGCAGGGGGATCTGCGCTACGCAGACCCGACCGACCTCTCGCCGGTCGCGCGCGACTACCCCGACATGCCGTTCGTGATCGCGCACTTCGGGGCGGGGTACCTGCACGAGGCGCTGCGGCTCGGCTACCAATGCAAGAATGTGTGCCTGGACTCGTCGGGCACCAACAACTGGATGGATTACGACCCGAACGGGTACACGCTGGCGCAGGTGTTCGACCGCGCACTCACGGCACTCGGCCCCGAGCGCGTGCTCTTCGGCACGGACTCGGGCACCACGGGCCCGTACCGGAAGTGGATCGCGTACCAGCAGCGCCGCACGCTCGAGGAGCTCGGGCTCTCGGAGCACGATCGGGATCTCGTCCTTCGGGCGAACGCGGTGCGCATCTTCCGGCTCGACGGCTAGGCGGCGCGAAGGGCGGTGGGAGCGTGAGCTGGGGCAAGCACAACGAGGAGCGCGAGTACGACGAGCTTGTCAACTGGGACGCGCGCCTCACACGCGAGGGCCCGTTCTTCCGGCGCCTGTTCGACGAGCACGATGTCCGCTCGGTGGCCGACGTGGGTGCGGGTAGCGCTCGGCACTCCATCATGTACCGGTCGTGGGGCCTGGACGTGACGGCGATCGATCCGAGCGCCGACATGCTCGAACTCGCGCGCGAGAACGCCGAACGGCTGGGAAGTGACGTGCGCATCGTCGAGGGGGGTTTCGGGGACGTTGCGCGCATCGTCGGCGGCCCCGTCGACGCGGTCACCTGCACCGGCAACGCGCTTCCGCATGTGCGGTCGCTCGAGGGGCTCAGAGAGGCGCTTGGGGACTTTGCTGCAGCACTCCGGCCCGGCGGGGTGCTCGTGCTCCACTACCTCAATCACGATCGACTGGTGACGCAGCGCATCCGCACGATGTCGCCCGTCTTCCGCGAAACGCCGGCCGGCGACAAGTTCTTCCTGCGCCTGCTCGGCTACACGCCGGAGGGCGATGGCGTCCTCTTCGACTTCGTCACGCTCGTGCGCGACGCGGACGTCCGCGAGACGCCGCACACGATCGAGAGCTGGCCGAAGACGCTCGAGGACGACCCCACCGGTGGCTGGAGCTTGCGATCGCGCCGTTCACTTCACTTCGCGATGCCGCTCGAGCTCATCAAGGCAGAACTCGAGCGCGCCGGCTTCGGTGACGTACAGGCGCTCGGCGACCACGCGGGGCGCCCACTCGACGTCGACACCGACGAGAGCATGATCGTCGTGGCAGTGCGCGGCTGAGATCAGGGCACGGTGCCGTCCGCACGCACGCTGCCGCACACGCGCGGCCCGAGGAGGCATCGCCTGTCGAGCGCGGCATCGCACGGCGCCACAGGCGGCGTGAGCCCCTCGGGCACACGTCCCGCGCGGCCGGACGCGAGCTCGGCGTAGAGGTGGCAGAGCGGCAGCCCCGCGACGTTCTGGAAGCACTCGTCTTCGGCGACACTCGCCAGATGGTGCTCGATGTTGTACGCCCCGGCGCATCCGAGCGCCTCGCCCCGCGCGATCCACGACTCGATCGCGGCAGCGTCGAGCGCGCGCATCTGCACAACCGTCGTCACGGCGAAGGTGTCGGGGGAGTCCGCTCCTGCGGGCAGCAGCGCTACCCCGGTCACGACGTCGTGCGTGCGCCCCGAGAGCAAGCGGAGCATGCGGCGGGCGTCGTCGGCGCCAGCCGGCTTGCCGAGCACGCGTCCGTCGGAAACGACCACAGTGTCGAACGCGAGCACGAGCGCCTCACCGCCGAGCGCAGCACGTGCGGCTACGGCCTTCTCTGCCGCGAGTGAAGCCGCGAGATCGGGCGGGGCGAGCGGAGCCGTGAGGTCCTCGGGGGTGTCGACCGCGGCGTGGGACACCTCGAAACCCAGCCAGCCGATGAGGCGCCGGCGGCGGGGAGATGCTGATGCAAGCACGGCGGGGGAGACGCTCATGCTCAGCGATGATAGCACCGCACGCCGCGAAACGGCATAATCGTGTGAGTGCCGTCGCACCAGGGAGAGGCAGATGCAAGAAGGCGTGGGATACGGTGCCGTGCACCAGGCCGAGCGCGCGCCCGACGTGGTCGAACGCCTCGTCAAGCAGCTCCTCGTCCTGCACAAGGCCGTGAAGCTCTATCCACCCACGAGCGACATCCCGCGCGATAGCGCCGCCGACGTCCTGGGCGCACTCAGGACGGTCCTGCGAGAGCGTCCAGACGTACGCTTCCAGGTGACCAAGGACGCGCTGCTCTACAGCGCCCTTCCGGTGCTTCCCGGACAGCGTCCGTTCGAGAGCTTCGCACGGGAGTTCTACAACCGTAACGTCGCGGAAGTACGCTTCCATGCCACCGTCACCGCCAAGCAGCTCATCGACTTCCTAGCCGTGCTCCAGGAACCACCCGAAGTTCTGCACGCATCGGGCGGTCTGGAGCAGCGTCTCTGGGACCTGCAGGTGGACGGTGTGACCGTCGTTCCGATATCCACCAGGATCGTCGACTCCGATGGAGTCGAAAGTGAGATGCTCGAAGAGTCCGACGACTGGCCCCCTGCCCACGACCGCATCGACGAGCTCGTGCAGGCCGCCTACGGCGCTCACCCGCGCGACCAGCGGGTGCTCGTACGCGTCATGCAGAACCCGCGGCTCGTGTCGCGCTACCTCGGTGAGCTGGCGTCCTCCGGCCGCACCGGGCGCTCGCTCGTCAATCTCATGTCCGGCCGCGTCGTGTCGCTCGCGCACTCGGCCTTCGGCGAGCTCGCCGAGGACCAGCCGGCGCTCTTCCGCTCGATCGCCGAGAGTCTGCTCTCGCTCGACCCGCAGCTTCGGCGTGACATCCTCGTCGAACGCCTGCTGCCCGACGCGCGCCTGGATGAGGCGATCGCCGGTGTGCTGCGGCAGTTCGAGCTCGGCGAGTTGTGCAGCGCGCTCGTGGAGGGGATGAGTCCGGACCCCGTGTCGCGCGACGGGATCTCGCGCGCCATACGCAACCTCGCCGTCATCAGCCTGCGACCCAAAGACGAGGTGCTGGGCGCAGCCGAGACGGCGCTGCGCGAGGCGGGTGCCGATGAGACCACGATGGCCGCGGTGCTCGAGAACGCGGCCCCGGTGCGGTTGCGCGTGGACCCCGAGAAGGCGAGCGGGAACGAGAGCGTCGAGAGTGTCCTGCGTCTCGTCGATCTCGCCCCGGTGGCCGCCGAGGCGGTCGACGAGGGAGTCGCCGATATCCGCGCGGAGGTGGCAGCGGGCATCACGGACGGCGACATCATGCTCAGCATGGTGACCCTGGCGGCCATCGAGCGCCGTCCTGACGTGTTCGCGCAGCTTATGGTGCTCGTGGAGGACGGCCTGGGCTTGCTGCTCGAGTGGGGCGAGTACGAGGCGGCGGCCGATGCGGCAGCGGCGTTCGCAGCGCTCGAGCGCGACGAGACCCTCGATGCCGAGCAGCGGGCGCGGGTGAAGCGCGCGCTTATCGCCATGGCCGACGTCCGCCACATGCGCGAGCTCAACGCCGCGCTCCGCCGCTATGACATCGGCTCGTCGGAGTACCGCGCGTGCTACCGCCTCATGCTGACACTCGGCGCGCTCACCATCGGCCCATTGCTCGAGGTGCTGGCCGACGAGCCCGACATGGCGGCGCGCAAGGCGATGGTTGACCTCATCTCGGACATGGCGCCCCGGCACATCGGTGAACTAGCTGACCGCATCTCGGACCCGCGCTGGTACTTCGTCCGCAACGTGGTCGCCATCCTGGGCTCCACGAGGCGGTCGGAGGCGTTGCCGCACCTGAACCGCACGCTTCGACACACCGATGCGCGCGTGCGTCGCGAGACCATCCGTGCGGTCGTGGCTATCAAGGACCGGTTCGCGACCGAGATGCTCATCGCCGCACTGGCCGACGAGGACCCCCAGAACGCCGGCCTCGCAGCACGACTGCTCGGCACGCTCGGCGCGCGTGGGGCGTTCCCCGCACTCGCTGCGGTGGCCCGCGGCGATGGGCGCGGCAACCGCGAACCCGGAGTGCGGATCGAGGCGATCGAGGCACTCGGCAAGCTCGGCATGCCCGAAGCGGCGGATGTGCTGCGCGACATCGTCCGACAGCGCGGTATCATGCGGGCGGGGCGTGTGCGCGAGATCAAGTCGGCGGCGGCGGCGGCTCTCGCAGCGGTCGAGCGCGCTCGCGCGGCGGGAGGTGCCTGATGGTCGATGATCGTTCCTCAGACGAACAGGCGACCCAGGCCACGGGTGTCCGTGCACCGCTCGGCGATCTCGAGACGCACGGTGACTGGACCGACGGCATCGAGCACATCACGTCCGAGATTCGCGACTCTTCCCGTGGGCGCACGTTCTCGACCAAACAGGTGCAACGCGCCCGTGAGCTGCTCACCCGCCTGTACGGCCTGAGGCGCGCGACGCGGCTCTACCCGCTCGAGCATCCCGCGGTTGATGAAGCCGCGCGCGCCCTGTACGACGTGCTGTCGCTCTACCACGCCGAGGGCGTCGATGTGCCCCTGACGTTCTTCGAAGACGAGGTGCTCCTGGGCGAGCAGGTCCTTGCCGAAGACAGCGTGCTCTTCGACCAGCTGATCCGCGACATCGGCTCCATCGGTGCCGGAAGCATCACGTTCCTGCGAGACCTGAAGCCCGAGGAGATCGTCCGGTTCACGATCGTCCTGGGGGCCCGTGCCGACGAGGTGGCCGAGCTCGAGGGCGGCATCGGTACGCTGGTGGAGCGGGCGAACGTGCCCAATATCGTCGTGAGCACCGTGAGCGTGGTACGTGATGATGGGCGCGTGGTCGACGAGGACGGCCAGACCGTGGCCAAAGCCGCGTACACCGGCGCACTCGACCTGCTGCGTGAGTTGGAACGACTCATCCGCTCCAACAAGTCGATGAGCGCCGGCCTCGTGAAGAGCACCGTGCGCAGCCTCGTGGACAACATCCTGCGCAACA
>JAFGAG010000056.1 GCA_016933785.1 Coriobacteriia bacterium
GGCCCCCGCTTCTTCAGCTTCTCCCGTCTGGCGATCCTCATCGCGTGGGCGCTGTCGTTCGTCCTGCTCGTGGGTTGGCGTGTCGCCATCCTCAAACTCACGCCGATCCGCTGGCCCGAGCAGCGCGTGCTGGTCGTGGGCACCTCCTCGCTTGCGTGCGATCTCGCCCGCGAGATCCAGCAGCGGCACAGCTGGGGGTATCGCGTCGTCGGCATGGTCGCCCAGGACGAGGCCGGGTGCGATGCGGCCGAGAGCACCGGCGTGCCGGTGCTCGGCACACTCGCCGATGTGGCCGAGATCGTCGCGTCCCACGATGTGACCCGTGTCATCGTGGCCAGCCCGGTGGCGCTTCGCGAGCTTATCGAGGAGATGGCGATCGGCAACGAGGCCGGTGTTCGCGTCGAGGTGATCCCCGATCTCTACGAGATCCTCATCGGCAGCGTGGACAGCACCATCTCGGACATCCCGCTCATGGAGCTCACGCGCCGTTCGGCGCCTGCGTGGTACGCCTCGGCCAAGCGTCTCGTGGACGTGGTCCTCTCGACGCTGCTCATCGTGGTGCTGAGCCCCGTTCTGCTGCTCGCGGTGCTCGCGATCCTGGTCACGATGGGCTGGCCGGTCATCTACTCGCAGGACCGGGTGGGCAAGGAGCTGCACTCCTTCCGGGTGCACAAGTTCCGGACCATGGTGCGTGATGCCGAGGCCGCGTCGGGTCCGGTCCTCGCCGACGAGGACGATCCACGCGTCACGCCGGTCGGGCGTTTCCTGCGCCGCTACCGCATCGACGAGTTTCCGCAACTCGTCAACATCCTGCTGGGCCAGATGAGCTTCGTAGGCCCGCGCCCGGAGCGTCCGTTCTTCGTCGAGCGGCACCTGCTCGATATCCCCGGATATCGGGAGCGGTTCAGGATCAAGCCGGGCGTCACCGGTCTCGCGCAGGTGAGTGGCGGCTATGCCACCACGCCCGAGCGGAAGCTGAAGTTTGACCTCATCTACCTGTATCATCAGACGCTACTGATGGATGTGCGCATACTGACCGAGACGGTGCGCGTCGTGCTCACCGGGCGTGGAGCACGATAGGAGAGCGAGTGGGCAAGAAGCGCAAGCAGCAGGGTGGCACGCAGGGTTCTCCCCGGACCGGAAAGCCGCAGGTCGCAGCCGCTTCCGCTGCTGCGGGCATGGACCTTTGGGACCGTACCGCGTGGATCTGCCTACACGCGCTCGTGGTGCTCGTACCGCTTGCGATGGCCAACCTCGGACCACTGAGCCCCGGCGGCCTTCCTCTCACCTACGACCAGTTCGACATCGTGAAGGTCTTCCTCCAGCGCGGTCTCATGCTCGTGGCGTTCGGTTCGTGGGCACTGGGGATCCTGCTCCGTGGCGGCAAGATCCGCACCACCAGGATCGGCTGGGTCGTCCTCGCATTCCTCGTGTGGCTCGTGGTCACCACGGTCGCTTCGGTGCATGTGCCCACGGCGGTCTTCGGCAAGTACCGCCGCTTCGAGGGACTTATCTCGTTCGTCACCTATGCCGCGGTGATGTTCACCGCGCTCCAGCTTGCCGATCGCGCATCGCGCATCCGCTCGCTCGAGAGGTCGCTCGCCATCGGCGGAGTCATCGTGTCGCTGTACGGGGCGCTGCAGGTCATTGGCACGGTTCCGCTCGGACTCGCCCGGGTGCTGCAGCCGGCGAGCGTCCTGCTGGCCATCGGAGCCCCGATCGGGCTCATCGCGCTCGCGCTGACGAAGCTGCAGGGCGACCGTCAGGCGCAGGTGGCGGCTTACATCGGCGCGGGCGTCGCCGCGGTGGTCGGCGTGTTCCTCGCGGCCGGACTCGCCCAGAACATCGAGGTCGCGGTTCAGGCGGGGAGTTCGGTCGTGGCGCTCGACCCGGTCCGCTGGGGCAACCTGCCATTCGAGACCAATCGGGCGTTCTCCACGTTCGGCAACCCCGACCTCCTCGGTGGCTACCTCATCTTCCCGTGGGCGATCACCATCGGGCTCGCGCTGTCCGAGGAGCACCGTACGTGGCGCGTGCTCTACTGGGTGTTCACGCTTGTCAACGCATTCACCGGTGTCACTTCTTACGTCCGCGGCGCCTGGATCGGCGCGACTGTCGCGCTCGTCCTGATCGTGATCGCCTTCGTGCGACTCAACAAGGGAACCGGTACGCGGCTCGCCCGGATCGACCAGGCGTTCATAGGCGGCGGTGCGCTCACGGTGGCCGCGATCGCGGTCGGCAGTTCGCTTCGGCCTGATGCCGTGCGTAACGTGCTCACGCGCGTCGTCTCCATCTTCCAGTTCGATCAGGGTAGCGCGCTCACGCGCTTCCAAATCTGGGAGGCGGCGCTCGCCGCGATCGCCGAGCGGCCCATCTTTGGATGGGGCGCGGACACGTTCCGGCTGCTCTTCCCGATGTTCAAGCCCGCCGCCTACGTGGCCGTCGCCGGGTATCTCTCGGTGGCCGACAACGTGCACAACTACCCGCTGCAGCTCACGAGTGGTATAGGCATCCCGGGCGCGCTTCTCATGTACGGGCTGATCGCCGTCGTGCTCGTGACCTCGGCACGCACGGTGTTCGCCCGGGGTGCGGGCATGTCGCGGATGCTTATGGCCGCAGTGTGGGCCGGTGTCGTCGGGTACGTCGTCCACCTGATGTTCGGTCTCTCGGTCACGGGCTCAACCGTCCTCCTGTGGCTCTCCATGGGCCTGCTGGTGAGCCTTTCGGCCAGCGAGCGCCGCATCGAGGCTCCGGACTTCGGGTTCGTGGTCTCGGTGCTCGTGGTCGGTGTGGTGCTCATCGGGCTTGTGCTCAACATGCGCTTCGTGATGGCCGACAACACCTACCTGCGCGGCCGGCTGGTGGAGCAGGGGATCGAGCGCGTCAACACGATTGAGCGCGCCATCGAGCTCAACCCCTACAACGACATGTACCGGCTCGAGCGTGGTGTGGCGTGGCAGGACCTCTTCCGGGGGACCGGTCAGGCGTACGTGCGCTCGGTGGAGGCGGGGACGCCGGACGAGCAGGCCCGCGAGGCTGCGGGTATCGCGCTGCAAAACGCGATTGACGCGTACGACGGCATGATCGACTTCGTGCCGGAGGAGTACGACACGTACGTCTTCTACGCGAGCTTGTACAACGAGGCGGGCGCGTACCTGGACCCGTCGTACTTCACCAAGGCGATCGAGATCGGTCTGCGGGGTGTGGAGGTGGAGCCATTCGGCCCTGCGATACGGGTCCAGCTTGCATCGGCGGCGCTCTCGATCGGCCAGGTGGACCTCGCGATCGAGCACCTCGAGGTCGCCACGGAGCTCGATCCCAACTTCGTGCAGGCGTTCAACACGCTCGGCGACGCGTACCGGGTCGCCGGTCGTGCCGATGACGCGCGGGCTGCCTACGAGTACGTGCTCCAGCGCAGCCCCGGCGATGCGATCGCGGTGGCGGGACTCGTGGCGCTCGAATCGACGGCGACGACCGCGCCGTAGCACGGGGCCGGGAAGGGAGTGGCAGTGGCCGAAGGCACACAGGCACCGGATCCGGGCGAGGACGTTCGAGTGGACGCCGTACCCCCCGACCGCCTCGTGCCTGCCTGGCTCGCCGCGCTCGTTCTCGTGCTCCTTCTCGGCATAGCCGCGGTAGGGGGCTTTCTCGTGCGTGGTCTGCTCATCGCCGACGCGCCATCGGCACCTGCCGAGATGGCGATCGAGGATCTCACCGAGCAGGCGGAGCAGGACCCCGACGATCCCGAGGCACTGCTCGGACTCGCGTACGCACAGCAGCAGGACGGGGACCTCGGGGGCGCCCTTTCCGGCTACGAACGCGTGCTTGAGCTGGATCCCGGCAACCCGGGGGCGCTCTACAACAAGGGTACCGCGCTCCTCGCGCTCGGGCGCGGCAAGGAGGCCGAGGCGACCTTCTGGGACGTGCTCGAGGCGGTACCCGACCACGTGAATGCGGCCCAAGCGCTCGGCGAGTACTACATCGGCCAGAAGCACTACAAGTCGGCGCTGACAGCGCTCGAGCCAGTGGCCAAGGCCCGCCCGGAGTTCGCAGAGCTGCAGTATCTCTCGGGCTACGCGTGCGAGCAGCTTGCGATCCGCGACATCGCGATCTCGTACTACCGGGCGGCGCTTGCGGTGGCGCCCGACCATGCCGGGGCGCGCGAGGGACTGGCCCGCCTTAGTGTGGCGTTGTGACCGACGGTCGGCGCGCCTGCAGGCAACGACGATCGCTGCCGATAATCACTCTGTAGCGAGTCTTCGTTTGGTATCATCGTCCGTAGCCGTTCGCCCGCGCTTTGTGACGGGACGAACGTAGCGCGTGTGCTGGGGGAGATGCATTGACGGAGCAGGACCTCGATACACCGGTGCGGTCCGCCGGAGAGACGACGGGGGAGACATCCAGCCGCCGCGGTCGCGGCGTCTTCGCGGCTGTCGTTCTCCTCCTCCTGCTGCTCTGTTCGGTCACCACGATCATGCAGACGTTCTCGATGAGCGGTGACGACGAGGTCGTCCGCGGTGTGATCGAGAACCTCGAATGTCTCCAGTGCCACACCGAGCTCATCCCCGAGTTCGAGCTCGAAGTGGTCCACAACCCGTTCATGGCCGAGCAGTGCACCACGTGCCACACGCCACACGGCCGCATCGAGACCGAGACGGTCTTCGAAGGGGCGGTGCAGGAGTGGAACCGCATGCGCACGCTCGTCGAGTGGATCCCGGTCAAGCTGGTCCTCGAGTTGTTCGACACGGGTGACGGCACGTCGACCGCCGGCGGAGACGTCAAGAGCGCCACGGAGACCCAGGTCAAGGGTGAGACATCCGAACTCGTGCTCCCGGGCAACGAACTCTGCATGATGTGCCATGGCGACATGGGGCCCATGATCAATGCGGCCTATCCCCATGCGCCGTTCGCCAACGGCAACTGCGTGGACTGCCACGACCCGCACGCTTCGGACATGTCGAGCATGCTGACGATGACGGTCGAGGACCTCTGCATCACCTGTCACCGGCTCGGCCCGCAGCTCGCTCGCATGCAGCTGCATGCACCGGTGGAGGGCTTCCACTGCACCAACTGCCACAACCCGCACGGCTCGGCGTACCGGGGCATCCTGGTCGATGCGCAGCGGGACCTCTGCTTCACGTGTCACCCGTCGGTCGCCCGGCTCTCGGGCATGGCGGTCCAGCACGGGCCGTACGCCAACGACGCGTGCACCGACTGCCACGAGCCGCACGGATCGGATTTTGCGCCGCTGCTCCGCGCCGCGCAGCCCGACCTCTGCTACGGGTGCCATCCGGCGGTGGAGACCGACTTCCTGCGCGCGAGCCACCACCCCGTGGGTACCATCTCGCTCGATTGCACGGGCTGCCACGATGCGCATGCCACCAACTACCAGGGCCTACTCTACGACGAGGACAACGGCATCTGCTACGACTGCCACGCGCGGCCGATCCAGGCCACGTACGACACGTCGGCACACAGCGCGACACCCTGCTGGGGCTGCCACACGCCACACGGGTCGGACTACGGTCCGCTGCTCAAGGCCGCACAGCCCACCGTGTGCTTCAGCTGCCACGCACGGGGCAGCTATGACGACGCCGCCGGCGGCTACCAGAACCACCCGGTGCGGCCCGCCTACTACGACGTGAACGCCAAGAAAGCGCTTACGTGCACCACCACATGTCACGCGCCGCACGGCACGGTACAGGGCTTCCAGCACCTCCTGCGCAACTACGAGGCGGGGCTCGATGGCAACTGCCTCATCTGCCACGCCGTCGTGCCGGGACAGGTCGTCGGCGTTGACTTCTAGCACCACCGAGGCTCCGGTGGCGCCCGGACGGCGCATCCCGATAGCTGCGGCCGGTGCCGCACTCGTGGTGATGCTCGCTGCATCGGCGGCGCTCGTCGCGCACCTCAGCCATGATCCGTTCGCCGATCTCCCGGATAATCCGTCAGTGACCGTGAACCTAGCCGGCGTGTTCCCTGCCGACGGGGAGGACCCCCTCCAGAAGCCGCGCGGTATCGCTATCGCCGGCAACCGCGTCTACGTCGTGGAGACCGGTGCAGACCGCGTGTCGGTCTTCGACCGCTACGGCAAGCGCAAGGGGGAGATCACGCTCCTGCCGGCCCAGGGACGCGAGAGGGTCGTCGCCACCTACGTCGCGTGCACCGACGACGGCAGGATCGCGGTGGTGGATCTTGAGGGGCCGCGCGTGATGGTCTTCCGGGTGACCGCCCGAGGCCCTGCCGAGCCGCTCTTCGAGCTCGCGATCGGCGCCGAGGGCGATGAGCCGATGCACCCGGGCGCCATCACCTATGCCGATGGTGTGTTCTACGTGGCAGACTCGCGTTCGCAGACCATCCAGATGTACGACGATGCAGGCGAGCATATCGGGGTCCTGGGCGACGGACTACAGGAGCCTCCGTTCTATCCTGGCGGCATCGTCGTGCGTGATGAGGACGTGGTCGTGACGAGCGCGAACGACTCCCGCATCCTCACGCTCGGCCGTGGTGCGGCCGATACGTTTGATGAGATCGCAAGCAGCCTCATCTTCCCGGACTCGATGACAGCGGTGGGGGATGATCGGCTTGCGGTCGTGGACTCCCTCGGCGACGCGGTGTACGTATACGATGCGGACTGGCGGGCGACGCACGCGATCAGCGCCAGGCAGGTGGCCGGAGCGAACATACAGGAACCATCGGGCGTGGCCTGGGAGCCGGGGCACCGGCGGCTTTATGTTGTGGACGTCGAGCGCGGTAGCGTCTATGTGTTCAACGTGAGGCTATGAGATGGGACAGGGTGTACTGCTATACTTCACTCGGACCAGAGTGTACGACCGGCGGGCTCTGCGGATCGATGATCAGAGCCTGTGTGTGGGGGCGTGTCGGAATAGGTCATCCGTGATCACGGAGAGAGGCGCGATGCGCGCAGTGAGTGTGGACGCTGCAGGTGCGTTCGTGCGAGGCAGCCACAGCGACCGGGGACTTCGCCTGGTCGTTCTGTTGGTGTCTCTACTCCTGTGCGCCTGGCTCGCTGCGCCTCCCAACGCGTATGGGATCCACGCCGGTGGAGAGGTGGCCTGCAGTCTCTGTCACCAGCCCCACCAGGCGACTCTGAGCCCTAGTCTGCTCGACGTGGGAGATGACTCGATCACGACGCAGGTGGGCATCTGCATGTTCTGTCATGAGGTTGGTGCGACAGGAGCGCCGTTCGCGCCCGTTGAGGACATCAACATCGGGGCACCCGGCACTGAGGTCTTCCCGAGTGGACACCGGGTGGAGAGCGCGTCTGCGACTCCCGATCTCACGAACGACTGCTCGGGTTGCCACAACCCGCACACCGAGACGGCGAAGCTCCCCCAGATGACAATCAACGGTTGGGTGATCGACACGGCAGTCGATCCGAACGACTGGTGTCGCTCTTGCCACGATCCTGATTCCGACGACACCGATGACCCCGGGCTCACTCCGGACGCCAACTGGTCGGGTGTCACCGGTGATGCCTACTACGATCAGATCTTCACGAGCCGCGAGGTCGACACCTACATCGGCTTCGGCACGTTCCGCGGCTGGCCGGCGTACGTGAACACCAGCGCCCACGCATCGATCCCGGCCGATCCGGCCGAGGGCCGTGCCGCGGGCGACTGCCTGTGGTGTCACGAGCGGCATAGCTCGACATCGACCTACGACAACCTGATCGCCGAGTTCGGGCCCACGAGCAAGGCGGCGTGTGATGAGTGTCATGACGACCATCTGGTCCTCGATCCCGCAGGGGACTGGGGGACGGGGCACCTCATCTCAGGCAGTTCGGTATTGCCAGACGGCACTCCACTGCCTTGCTACGAGTGTCACAACGCCCACGGCTCGCGCAACGGCAATGCGGTCCTCGGGCAGGATTCACTGGGCGCCAACCTCGACCCGAGCACGCCTGCGGGACAGTCGGCGTTCTGCTACACGTGCCACCTGAGCTCGGACGGCTATGGCTGGAACAGCTACTCGAGTCCGGCTGGCATGGAGATCTGGGCCACGCTCGCGGCAAAGTCCGGTATCACGACGGCGGTCGCTGGTATTCCACGTGGGGACATGATCGTGCTGCCCGATACGATCGCCCAGCACGCGAGTGACACGCTCGAGGGCTGCAGTTGCCACGGCTCCGTACATGCTCCGGGGCCTGGCGTCTCGGCGGGCGGGCAGCCCTGCTATGACTGCCACATGGCGCTCGAGGACGATATGGAATGGGATTCCGCGAGTGTGGCGCCCTATGGACACGCGGTTGGCACCTCCATCACCGATGGAGACACGGCGTCGTATCCCAACTACACCACTGACAGCAAGTCCAACGTGTACTGCCTGAGTTGCCACATGGATCACACGTTCAACACCGACAAGGGCCTCAATCTGCGCACGAGCGTTGATGGAGCAGTCACCGCGGCGCGGACCGATCACGCCGTCGGAACCGCGAGCGGCCTGTGCGTGAGCTGCCACTCGGTAGCGGTGGGTAGTGTGACGTACACCGTCGCCGGACTGGACTATCAGAGCAAGGCCCATGACTACGTCGTCAATGACGCCGCGACTGTTGGGTACGACGGGACGTCGGCATTCAACCCCAACTGCACCAAGTGCCACACCGATCCCGCCGGTCTCGACGGTCGTCAGGATGGCACCTACAAGATCGCGCCGCACTTCTCTGACGACGAGAGCCGACTCGCGAAGGCGCTGGGGGCGACGCTCGCGCTGGACTTGGCGTCTCAGCCGGTGGCGTCAACCGAAGAGAACTTGTGCTTCGCGTGCCACGACGGCGACGCTACGGTCAGCGCCGATCCCGATGGCTACGGTGTGGGCGATATGAGTGATGCCTCGCAGGATGTGTACGATCAGTTCAAGACTGCCGGTTACTACACACACGGCGTGGACGATCCATCCTGGGCCGGTGTCCACACCAGCGACGAGACGGCGTTCACTAGCTCGAACAAGCACATCGAGTGCGAGGACTGCCACAATCCGCACGCGGCGGGCGATACGCTTAACGTATCCGGTGGTACCGACGGCAACCAGATCAACACGGACTCCCCGTTGCTCGGCGTGTGGGGCGTGTCGCCGACGTATCTTGCTGCCGCGAAGGCGAACCAATGGACGGAGCCGACAGGCAGTACCGCGGTGGCTGGGGGGTCTACTCAGTACGAGTACCAAATCTGCTTCAAGTGCCATTCTGGCTACAACACCGCGTATGATCCCAACACCAGAGACACGGGCAATAACCCCGCGTTCGCATGGGGTGGCGTGGGGGCTGACGCCTGGACGAATGTGGCTCTCGAGTTCAACCCCAGCAACTCATCATATCACCCGGTCTATCAGGCGCTGCCGCAGAACTGGCTGATAGGAACGACGACCGTCAACTACCGTCGTATCACGAGCATCAACACGGCTCGGCTGCAGACGGGGTGGACAACGCCCGGGCAGACGATGACCTGCTCTGACTGTCACGGTTCCTTGTCGGCGAGCACAACGGCGCAGGGTCCGCATGGATCTTCGGTCGAGCATATCCTCAAGGGGACTTGGCCGATCCGGACCGACGGCAATCCGTGGAGTTTGAGCAACACGAGCTACACAGGTCTTCTGTGCAACAACTGCCACAACATAGCGCAGACGAAGAACGCCAAGCCGCACAGCCAGCATACGAGTGCTGACAGAGGTACGTGCTTCTGGTGTCACATCGTGGTCCCGCACGGCGGGGAGATGGGGCGGCTGCTCGGTGACAACGGTGAGACGACCGGCGGATACACGGGTGGTACGATGCCGAGCCGATATGCCTACAACAACGACAAGAGCAACCTCGCGATCGTGGCGTTCAACCCGACCCTGCGTGACGCCTCGGGTGTCGTTGCAGTCAAGAACGCTTGCCAGGTCAACGACACACAGACCGGGCTTGCCACCCAGCAAAATGGTCCGTGGGGCACGGATGCCTGCACGTCGCATTTGCTCGGTGGAGGCGGTGCGACCGACGCCGACTTCAACTGGTGATGTCGGAACGAGAGCCGCTCGATCGAGGCGGATGGCCCTCCTGCCTGGTTATGCGCGTACTGCGTGTCATCAGCTCTCACAGAGCGGCGGTTGTGACTCTTGGTGCCGTCGCAACAGTGGGCGCTGTCGACGCACTCTTGGGGCCTCAGCTGTATGAACTGAGGGCGGGAGCGGGAAGTATCGGCACATTCGTGCTCGGGAAGAGCCGATTGGTCTCGTCTCCGTGGTTCGTCGCGCTGG
The DNA here is from genome assembly GCA_016933785.1 of Coriobacteriia bacterium. GTDB lineage: Bacteria > Actinomycetota > Coriobacteriia > Anaerosomatales > Anaerosomataceae > Anaerosoma. The sequence continues at coordinate 10,258 of JAFGAG010000056.1, forward strand.
TATCGTTCGCGGCGCTGCAGCTGACGCTGGCGACCATCCGACTGACTCGCAGGGACGCGCGAAGGCTCCTTCGTCATCAAGGTCCGTCATCCCGGCGGCCGATGATTGTGCGCGATGAGAACGTATTCCACAGCGCTCTTCTGCGACAAGGCTATGTCCCGCTAAGACGCAGTGACCGCGCTTCTCGATACGTGAGGAACCCATGGGGCTTCCTCGGCCCAGCATTGCTTCATGGCGGCATGCTCATCGCCCTGGCGGGTATCACACTGATCTGGCTCACGCAGGCAAGCGGTCTGCTGATCCTCATCGAGGGGGAATCGCGTGCCGCAGGCACCGCGCTGGTCTCCGATGAGCGGGGGCCACTCGTGCAGGAGTCGGCATTGTCGGCAGGACTCGCGCTCGATCGGGTCGAGGTCGAGCACTGGGACAACGGCGAGACTCGCTCTGTCAGGGGTGTGTACACGATCGAGACGGACAGCGGACAGATTCAGGTCGATCTTGTGGCGAACGAGCCAACCACGGTGGGTGGCGTGCGCTACATCCAAGACTCGCGGGTCGGGCATGTGTATGCCATGCGTCTGACGCGTGAAGACCGTACGGATGAGCAGGAGTTCTTCCTGGCGGAGCCCGAGTCGCTTGAGCAGCCGGCCTATCTTGACATCCCACTTCAGACAGGGGAGGTTCTGCGGCTCAAGTCCGTTCTGCTCGACTCAGCGAGCGGGGCCGCAAACCTTGTCGCTCGCGTCGAGCGGAGCGGACTTGTCGTGGGCGAGCAGGCGGTGGTCGAGGGCGAGCCTGCTGCAATCGGCGAGTTGGGGGTCGAACTTCTTGACACATGCCGATGGACGATCCTGGTTGTCGATTCAACGCCAGGCTACGGCCTGTTGTTCGGCGGCTTCGGTGTGATCTCGCTCGGAGCGGCGCTCCTATATTTGGCGACGCCCCGCGAGGTCACGATTACCAGGGAGCCTGAGGGAGATGTCCGTGCAGACTGGCACGCTGTGCGCTTCGGTAGACTCTACGAGCGCGAGGAGACGCTCTTGAGGGCTGCCGCGGCGGGAGGAAAGTGAGCGATGTGTCCATGAGTACCGCTATGTCCCTCCTTGTCAGCGCTGCTGTAGCGTATGTAGGCGCATTCGTGCTGCTGCTGGGTGAGGTCGTCTTGAAGCGGCACTGGAGGAGGGCCACCCTGGTCCTGGGTTGGGTCGGCCTGGTTCTGCACGGCGCGGCCATCGCGACGCTCTGGCTGGCGGTAGGGCACGGTCCGATCATAACGCGGTATGAGAATCTCTCCTCGTACGCGTGGGCAACGGCCGTGATTGCGCTGATCACCATCACGCGAAGGCGATCGCTCAAACCGCTCGGCCTGTTCTTACTCCCACTCTCCTTCATTCTGCTGGGTATCGCCGCCTACGCTGGCCCCGAAGTGGCCAACATGCCTCCGACGTTTCGCGGCGTGTGGCTCGTCGTGCACGTTGTGCTCTACTTCAGTGCCTTCGGTGCGGCTGCGGTAGCGGTCAGTGCATCGATGTTTGTCGCGCTCCCTGCCGCAGTCCGGTCCATGCATATGGCGTGGGTTCCCGAGGCGGATGAGCTCGACCTTGTGGCGTATCGCTATGGAGGTGCTGCGTTCGCCTTATGGGGCGCAGGTATGCTGGCCGGGTCGGTGTGGGCCTACAGCGCCTGGGGACGTTACTGGGGGTGGGACCCGATCGAGACCTGGTCGCTCGTCACTTGGCTTGTGCTCGGGGTCTACTTGCATCTCAGACGCTTCTTCGCATGGTCCGGCCGTCGGGCTGCCGTGCTCCTGGTGATCGCCTTCGCTCTGGTGCTCGTGTCGCTATTTGGTACCGCATTGGTGTCCGATTCGATCCACTCGGTCTATTTCTCATGAGTCAGTTCCGGATACATGTGGTCGGTGCAGTGCGAGTGATTCTTGCTCTGTGTATTCTCGTTGCCCTGCCCGGCTGCGAGGAGTCCGACGAGGAGATCGTTGAGGCCGCGATTGCGGTCAGACGCACGGTGAGCGCCTACAACGAAGCGCTGATCAGGGGCTTCAAGATGTTGGACATGAACGAGCTCAACCGGGTGGCTACCGAGGAGCAAGCCACACGTGAGTTCTACCTGATGGCTGCACTTGGCGAGGGCCGTATGGCGATGCTGCCTACCCTGCAATCACTCGAGTTCGGCGAGATCACATTCCCCGCCGAGGGTCAGGCCACCGTCGCCACCACCGAAGTCTGGGACTACGACCACGTCTCGCTCGATACGAGCGAGACGGTGCGCACCGAGCGGGGCGTCGCGTACCACCTGCAATACGACCTCGTACTCCAGGACGGCCGCTGGCTCGTCGATAACGTGACATCACTCGACGAGCCCGCCGAGAGCCAGGAGGCCACGCCGTGATCGCCAGGCGCACTGCACTGCTCGTCGCCCTCGTGTCTCTCGCGATGCTCCTCGCCGCGTGCTCCGGCGGGGGCGGGCCGCTGCCGCACCCTGCGGTGACCGCAGTCTCCGAGCTCCTCGAACTCCGTCGCTCCGACGCCCGCGATGCTGCCGCCTACGAGCCGTACCTCAGCGACCCCGCGCTCGCTGAAGCGCTCGCAGCACCGAGTGACGAGCCCACAGGCACCCCACGCGTGCCCACGTACCGCGCGCCGTACCTCTCGGCAGAATCCACCTCCACGGCCGATGTCGCCGTTGTTTGGGAGCCGGACGGCGCCTTCCCCGACTGGACGCCGGTGACCGTGTTCTCCACCGAGCTCACCGACGGCCGCTGGGTTGTGACCGACGCGATCGAGACCACGGCGGCTCCTGGGCCCCTGCTCCCTGAAGCTGACTGAATCCGTTTGTCAATAACGGCGCTCGGGTGCCGCTGGCGTGAATTCCGACCATGAATCTTAAGAAATTCGTTCACCATCGGGCAAAGACACGGTAGTATTGACGATTATCGGTCTTGTGTGGCGGGGGGCCAGGGATGTCCGACCCACGGACGGCGCCTGAGGCGACGCTTTATCGGCTTTCGCTCTACCACTGCTATCTGGGGGAACTTCTGCGGGTGGGTGCTCCGGGGCGCATCACGTCGCGCCAGGTCGCTGAGGAGCTGAACATCAAAGAGGAGACCGTCCGCCGCGACATCTCCTTCGTCGGCGACATCGGTCGCCCGGGCGCCGGGTACGACCCGGTGGTCCTGTACACGGAGTTCACGCGCTTCCTTGGCCTTTCCGAGGAGTATCCGGTCATCAAGGTCGGCACCGCCAAGATGCTCGAGGCGCTGCAGGTGGTGTTCCCCTCCGAGCAGTTCGGGGTAAAGCCGGTCGCATATTTCTCCGAGCTTCCGGAAGACGCCGGGACCGACATCGGCGGTATCACGGTGCGCCACCTCACCGACATCCCGCGTTTCGACCGCGGTCTCGGTGTCACGATCGCGCTCGTGGCATGCTCGCCGGGCTGGGTACAGATCACGCTCGACCTGCTTTCGAACGCCGGTGTCACGGGCGCGCTGCTGCTCACGCCGATCATCCGGCTGCGCAAACCCGAGGGGATGAAGGTCACGCAGCTGCGGATGCCGTGTGACCTCAAGAGCCTCGCGTGCCGGTGCCAGGTGCCCGCCGGCACGGTGGGGTCGCGGTAGACACGGTCAGTCCCGGGTGTCCGCGGCCCCTTGCCGTGGACCGGCGCAGGCCCCCCGCTATGCTATACTTCGCCGTTGTCTTTTCCGGGCGGTGTGCCGCCCGTTAGCCGGTCCGAGGAGGCCCATTTCCGATGTCGAAGCCGGACCTGATCCTGCTCCATGCGCCGAGCGTGTACGACTTCCGTGAGACGTCCATCATGTACGGGCCGGTCTCGGATCTCGTGCCCTCGAGCCCCATCTTCGAGATGTATCCGCTCGGGTTCACCACGATCGGTGAGTATCTCGAGCGCCACGGCCTGCATGTGAAGGTGAGCAACCTCGCGCTCCTCATGCTCACCAAGCCCAAGTTCGATGTGGAGAAGGCAATCGCGTCGATGGACCCGGTGGCCTTCGGCATCGACCTGCACTGGGCGCCGCATGCGCACGGCTCCATCGAGATCGCGCGTATCTGCAAGAAATACCACCCCGACACACCGGTGGTCTTCGGAGGCCTGAGCGCCTCGTACTTCCACGAGGAGCTCGTGCAGTACGACTGCGTGGACTACGTGCTCCGCGGCGACTCCACCGAGGACCCTTTCACGCAGCTCGTGTACGCGCTCAAGCGCAAGGGGAGCGTGGCTGACATCCCCAACCTCACCTACAAGGACGGTTCCGGCGCCGTGGTGGTGAATCCCTTCACCTGCGTGCCGCCCGAGTTCGATCACGTGAAGCTCGACTACAGCTTCTCGATGCGCTCGGTCATCCGCTCGGCCGACATGTCCTCGTCGCTGCCGTTCAAGGGCTGGCTCAGCTACCCGGTCTCCGCGTCGCTCACCTGCCGCGGCTGCACGCGCAACTGCGCCACCTGCGGCGGCTCGGCCACCGCGTTCCGCGAGCACTTCGGGCGCGACCGCGTGGCGTTCCGTGATCCCGACCTTCTCGTGCGCGACATCGCGCACATCGCCAAGCACATCCCCGGGCCCGTCTTCGTCCTGAACGACTTCCGTCAGGCCGGCGACGACTACGTGAGGCAGTTCATCACGGGGCTGCGGAAGATCGACTTCAAGAACCCGATCGGCTTCGAGTTCTTCACCCCGCCGAGCGAGGACTTCTACGCGCTCCTGGACGAGAACCTCAACGACTACTCTGTGGAGGTCTCCGCCGAGAGCCACGACGATGACGTGCGTGCCGCCTTCGGCAAGCCGTACACGTGGGAGGCGCTCTCGGAGTCCATCGAGCACGCCTTCAGGCACAACTGTCAGCGCTTCGACCTCTACTTCATGACCGGCATCCCCACGCAGACGGCCGCCTCCGTGCTCGGCACGGCGCCCGCTGTCGAGGAGCTTTACGCGCGCATCGGCAACAATCCCAAGCTGCTGCCCTTCATCGGCCCCATGGCGCCGTTCCTCGATCCGGGCTCGCGCGTCTTCGAGAACCCCGAGGAGTTCGGCTACACCCTCCGCGCGCGCACGCTTGAGGAGCACCGGCAGCTGCTCCTGCAGCCCTCGTGGAAGCACATCCTCAACTACATCCCGGACGCGATGACGCTCGATGAGTTGGTGGACTCCACTTACGAAGCCGCCGTGGGCATCAACCGCGTGAAGGCGAAGGTCGGCGCCATCGACCAGAAGACGGCGATGGCCACCGAGCGCCGCATCCTCGAGGCGCAGATCGCCATGGCGCGCATCGACGACATCATGCGCCACGAGGAACCCGAGCGCGGTCAGCTTCTCGACGCCTTCAAGGAGGAGATCGCGCTGCTGAACGAGAGCACGGTCTGCGAGAAGACCGAGCTCAACTGGCCTGCCAAGATGAACGCAGGGCACATCTTCAACAATGCCGGACTGCTCTTCAAGGTCGTGGCTGAGACGCTCGTACCCGCTCTGCGCAAGTGCGACACCCGTTACATGAAGCAGGGCTCGTGATGGCGCGCGGGCGGCACATGACCGAGGCGGGACGCCCCAGCGAGGAGCGCACCAAGCACATCTTCTCCACGATCGCTCCCGAGTACGACCGCTTCAACAAGTACTCGAGCATGGGACTCGATCGCCACTGGCGGAAGGCCACGGTGCGGCTCGCGCGGCTGAAGCGCTCCTCGGAGGTGCTCGATTTAGCGGCCGGCACCGGCGACCTCACGCTCGCGCTCGCCGAGCAGGGCGGTCCAGCGCGCATTCTGTGCACCGATCTGGTACCCGAGATGCTCGAGGTGGCCAAGGCCAAAGTGGCCGCCTACGAGGGCGCCACAAAGATCGACTTCGACGTGGTCGACGCGCAGGCGCTCCCCATGGCCGAAGAAAGCTTCGACGTGGTGACCGTCGGCTTCGGCGTGCGCAACATGCCCGATCGCGCCGCCAACTTCAGTGAGGTCTACCGCGTCCTGCGCCCGGGTGGCCGGTACGTGGTACTGGAGTTCAGCCGTCCGCTGTTCCCGCCGTTCCGCGCTCTGTACCACTTCTACCTGCGCACGGTCATCCCGATGCTGGGCGAGAAGCTCACCGGCGACCGCGCCTCCTTCGAGTACTTGAACGAGTCGATCCTCGCGTTTCCCGGACAGGTGGCGCTCGCTGGCGAGTTGCACAAAGTCGGTTTCTCCGAGGTCACGTGGCGCAACCTCACGTTCGGCATCGTGGCGGTGCATGTAGCGGTCAAGTGACGCCTGGCGTGCGGCGTTGGAGCGCGCTTGCCTGAGCATGTAGGATAAGGGCCTGGCACCCCACTTCGGAGGTTTCCACGATGCTGCTTCTCGCCCGGTACGTGCTCCCCGTGAACTCGCCGTATATCGAAGACGGTGGAGTGCTCGTGCGCGGCTCCCGGATCATGGCTGTCGGCCTGCGCTCCGAGCTGCTGGCCGCCTATCCCGACGAAGAGGTCATCGACTACGGTCTGGCAGCGCTCATGCCCGGATTCGTCGACCTGCACACGCATCTCGAGTACTCCGTCTTCCGCGGGATCGTCGACGACTTACCGTACACGCGCTGGAAGATGGAGGTGCAGCGGCGGGAGGCGTTCCTCTCCGACGAGGACTGGGCGGCCTCTGCGGCGCTCGGCGCAGAAGAGGCCATCCGCTCGGGCATCACAACGATCGCGGATGTCACCTACTCCGGCGCTTCGCTCCGTGCCGCCGACTCGGCCGGCCTGCGCGCGGTCATCTACCGCGAGGTCTCCACGATGGACGCCTCGCGCGCCGAGGAAGAGGTGGCCAAAGCACTCGAGGACATGCGTGTCTGGGAGGCGTCCTCGGATGGCGAGCGGATCTCCATCGGCATAGCGCCGCACGGGCCGTACACGTGCCATCCGCGGCTGTTCAAGGCGGTGGCCGAGGCGATCGGCGCCAGCGACACGCACGTCTCGCTCCACCTGGCGGGCAGCAAGGACGAGTACGACTTCGTGAAGTACGGTTCCTCGCAGCTCGGCCAGGACTTCCGTGACCAGTCCGGCTGGGCCGATGAGGTCTGGATGCCCACCGGCGTGAGCCCGGTGCGTTACGTCTACCAGTGGGGCATCCTGGACCTCCCCAATGTGCTCGCCGTCCACTGCGTGCATGTGGATGCCGAGGACATCGCGGTCCTCGCGCGTGCCGATGTGGCCGTCGCGTACTGCGCGCGCTGCAACGCCAAACTCGGCATGGGCACCGCGCCGCTCGGGGACTTCCTGCAGAAGGGCCTCCGCGTGGGCATCGGCACCGACTCGCCGGCGTCCAATTCCACGATGGACGTCTTCGCCGAGATGCGCACCGGACTCCTCGTGCAGCGCAGCCTCCGGGGCGAGAAGGGCTTCTTCACCGCCGAGGAGTTCATCCGGCTGTCCACGCTCGATGGCGCCCGCGCGCTCAAGCTCGACCACGAGATCGGTTCGCTCGAGGAGGGTAAGCGAGCTGACATCATCGCGGTCGACCTCTCGCACAGCTATCAGGTGCCGACGGAGAACCCGTACGGCGCCGTGGTTCACACCTCAAACCAGGAGGACGTGCTTCTCACGATGGTCGACGGGCGCATCCTGCTCGACCGGGGGCGCTTCCTTACAGCGGACTCCGACGGGATGCGCCAGCATTTCCAGGAGATCCGCGCCAAGATCAGGGGCTGAACCGGATGCGCGAAGAGGGTATGGTCGTAACCGTGCACGATGGATCCGTGGACGTCCGAATGCAGCCCTCCACGAACTGCGCCGGGTGCAGTGTATGCTCGCAAGGAGCGGGGGGTGAGACGGTGATGCACGACGTCACGGACGCCCATGGCGCGACCGTCGGCGACATCGTCTCTGTCTCGATCCCTGACGGTATCCGCTCGCGTGCCGCCGCCGCGGTCTTCCTTGTTCCAGTCGCGTGCCTGCTCGCCGGCTACTTGGCTGGCTTCTTGCTCGGAGGGTGGCTAGGCAAGGACCCCGAGACCACCGCGGTCATAGGCGCTCTTGCGTCCGTGACAGTCGGAATGCTCGGCATCCGTCTGGCCGAGCGCACGGTCGCCGGCAACGCCGCTTTCGCCCCGCGGGTCGATGCTATAATCTCGCGAGGCCGCGGCCAGCAGTGAGCGTGCGGTCGACTTACATCCGAGGAGGTATCTGCACGTGAGCGATCAGGACTTCTTCTTCGACGAGGATGAGGATGTGGCTGCCGAGGCGGCCAAGCCTTCGTCGAAGTCAGCAAGCAAGGCGGCTCCCGCGCGTTCGAGCGCCGCTTCCACCCGGAAGGCCGCGCCCGCCGCGAAGCCGGCTTCCGCGCCGGTCGGCGGTTCGCAGGTGAGCCTGACCGTTGCAGCATTGATGACCGTCGTCGGCCTTCTGCTCGGCGTGATCATCGGGTTCCTGCTGCCGGGCGGCGGCACCGCCGCGACCACGAGCACCGGCACACCCGCCACCAGCGGAAGCGCCGCCACGGCGCCCCAGCTCAGCGAGGACCAGCTCAACTCTGGTGAGCTCCCTGCCGGGCACCCGCCGATCGGTGATGCGAGCGGCTCGTCCGAGACGAGCGAGACCACGACCACCGGTCAGTAGCGCGCGATCCTCCGGGCCCGGCCCAGGCGGCCGGGCCCTTTGAACGCATAAGGAGAACCATGGCAAAGAAGTCCAGCAAGACGCCGATGGCGGTCAACAAGTCCAACACGCCGGCCTGGATGAAGACGGTCATCATCGTGCTCGTCATCACCTTCGGTGTGGGTGGCGTCGCGATTGCGGCGGCAGGCGCAGGCCTGTTCGGCGGCGGCACCACCTCCGGCACCACCGCTACATCGGGTGGGACCATCAACGACCAGTACAAGCCCCGCGTGGACGCGGCGGTCGCCGCGCTCTCCGCGAGTCCGGACAATCCCGACATCATCGTCCAGGTGGGCCATGCCTACTTCGACTGGGCACGTGCGGTCTACGAGAGCGGCCAGCCTGAGGCGTCGGTTCCCACGTGGCTTGCCGCTGTGAGCTACTACGACCAGACGCTCGCGATCCGTCCTGACGACGACATCGCGCTCGGCAACAAGGCGTTCGCTCTCTTCTATGCCTCGGATGACCGCGCCGCTGATGCGCTCCGGGCGTTCATCGACGCGGCCGGCGACAACGCGGGCCTCGCCGCGCAGGTGGAGAACGCACGCGCGCTGCTCGCCGAACTCGAGGCGGCGCCCGCATCTCCGATCGGCTCGACGCCCGCCACCACCACGCCGTAGGCGCGTCGCACACCGCTCCATACGACGAGCCGGTCCCGTTTGGGACCGGCTCGTGTGCTTCCATGGGCTGCGCCGCGGCAGCGTTCAGCTTTCCACGTCGGACAGCATCGTGCACGCCTCATCGAGAGAGGACGCGCACGAGAAGATGCCGGAGAGCCGGGTGAGATCCAGGATGTTGTCCACCGACTCGTTGGTCACGAGTATGAGCCGCCCACCGAGTGCGGCGTACTCCTTGGAGAGCGAGAGCAGCAGACCCAGCCCCGAACTGTCGAGGTAGTCGAGTGCCGCAAGATCCACCACCGTGGCGGGCGGAGCGTGCTTGAGGACGCGGTCGATGGTCATCCTGAATGTCGCACATTCGCTGTAATCGAGTTCGCCTTCGAGCGCGAGGATCCAGCGATCCTCGTTCTGATCCAGACTGATGGCAAGCGACATACATGACCCCCCGCATCGTGGACTGGCCATGGAGTTAGTACCCCTGCGTCTGGCGCCTCACACCGCCTCGGTCCCGTGCCCTGGTCACCCGCGCGGGGTGCAGGTACAATCGTGGGCGCACGTGCCTTCGGGAGAAAGCGGTGCCGCGAACATGGAACTGGATATCACCACGGAGCGTACGGGCGAGAGCTGCGTCATCGCGGTCGCCGGTGAAGTCGACGTTTACACAGCGCCTGGCCTGAAGCGCGAGATCGGCACGGCGCTGGAGGACGGCTGCACGGACGTGATCGTCGATCTCGAGCGCATCGGGTTCATCGACAGTTCGGGGCTTGGTGTGCTCGTGAGCGCGCTCCGCAAGGCGAAGGAGCAAGGCGGTACGATGCGGCTCGTCTGCACGCGCGAGTCGATCCTCAAGATCTTCCGGATCACCGGTCTCGATAAGGTGTTCCCGCTCTTCGCGTCCGTCGAAGAGGCCAGGGACTTCTAGGGCGCCGCATGGCGCCCGGGCTCCGGGCAGACGACCGATGCGGTCGGAGCTGCAGTGCCCGGAACACGCGTACGACAGAGGAGTTGACCCTTGTTCGGTATCGGCAGCTGGGAGTTCCTGTTCATCATCGGCCTGGCGCTGCTGTTGTTCGGCCCTGACAAGCTGCCGGACTTCGCACGCACGCTCGGTCGCTTCATGCGCGACTTCCGTCGCTACCAGGCGATGATGGAGTCCACCATCAAGATGGAGGTCTTCGCCTCGGACCCTAAGCTGCAGAAGGATCCGTTCAAGACGGGCAAGGACTTCGCGGAGAAAGTCGGGAGCGGCGGATTCTCGCGACCGGCCGACGTGAAGCCCAAGGCCGCCGAGGCCGCGTCTGCCGCGCCGGACGCCCCCGCGCCGGACGCCCCCGCGCCGGAGACCGCTGCGCCGGACGCCCCCGCGCCCACCGTCGCAACCGAGTCGGGAGAGGAGGCTCCGGAGCAGGCCTAGAGCCGATCCGGGATACCCATGCCGATCACCCCCCGGCGCATGCCGTTCATGCAGCACCTGAACGAACTCCGCAAACGCCTCACCGTCGTGGTCGCCGTCGTCGGCGTGCTCACGCTGGTGGGCTACTACTTCTCGGATGAGATCTACAAGGTACTTGTGGGGCCGATGCTGCCTGTGCTCGGTGACAGCGGGAGCTACACGCTGGACCTGCTCGAGGCGATGGCCAACCGCTTCCGTCTGGGCATGTTCGGCGCGGTCGTCGTGGGTAGCCCCATCATCATCTACGAGTCGTTCGCGTTCTTCGTGCCCGCACTCAAGGCCAAGGAGCGACGCTGGTTCGGCTGGACATCGCTCGCCGCCGGACTGCTCTTCCTTGCAGGCGTGGCCTTCTGCTACTTCTACATCCTCGAGCCGAGCACCAAGTGGCTTGTCGACCAGTCGGGGGAGACGTTCGAACTGCTGCTGCGTGCACAGAGTGCGATGACCTTCGCGATGTGGTTCCTCGCCGGGTTCGGTCTGGCCTTCGAGGTGCCGGTCGTCGTCTTCTACCTCGTCTACTTCAACGTCGTCCCGTACGCCACGCTCCGAAAGAACTGGCGTGTTGTCTGGGTCGTGATCGTTGTCATCGCCTCGATGATCACGCCCGACTGGAACCCCTGGAGCATGGCCGCGCTATCCGGTGTCATGGTCGGCCTGTTCGAGGCGAGCATGCTGCTCGTTCGCGTCGCGCTCGCTCGGAAGATCAAGGCCGAGGCGATGCCCGACGCCGACGCCGACGCCGAAGAGTCGTAGGCCGCGATGCACGAGATGGGCATCGCCGAGGGCATCCTCTCATCGTCGGTCAGCGCGGCACACGAGGCCGGTGCGCGCGGAATCTCCGCCGTATACGTCACCATCGGCGAGCTCACTGAGGTCTCTGAGGACGCCCTGCAGTTCGCCTGGGAGGCGATAGTGCCGGGCACGCTCGCCGAGGGCTCGTCGCTTGACATCACCATGGTGCGCGCCTCCTCAAGTTGCGCCGACTGCGGCAATGAGTGGGAACACGATCGCTACTCCGGTTCGCAGTGTCCCGCTTGCGGCGGCTGGGTCGTGATGCTGCTCGCGGGTCGCGAGCTCAAGATCGACAGCATCGACATCGACGAGGAGGGGGACGCATGAAGGTCGACATCGAGAAGCGCATCCTGGCGGCCAATGATGAGATAGCGGCGTCCAATCGTGCACTCTTCGCTGCGCACGGCGTATTCGTGCTCGATCTCATGGCATCGCCCGGTGCGGGTAAGACGTCGACCATCCTCGCCACCATAGCCGCACTCCGCAATCGGTATGCCATCGCAGTCATAGAGGGCGACATAGCGAGCAAGGTGGACGCCGAGAAGGTTCGCGCTCACGGCATCCCGGCAGTACAGATCAACACCGGCGGTGCGTGCCATCTCGAGTCAGCGATGATCCGACGCGCCGTGGACACGCTCGACCTCGACGCGCTCGACCTCATCATCATCGAGAACGTCGGTAACCTCGTGTGTCCCTCGGACTTCGACCTGGGAGAGAACGCGAAGGTCATGATCCTCTCGGTGCCCGAGGGCCACGACAAGCCCTACAAGTACCCGAACATCTTCCAGGTCTCGGAGGCCGTCATCCTCAACAAGTACGACACCATGGGAGTGTTCGACTTCGACGAGGAGGAGTTCCGGGACGTGGTGCGCAGTCTCAACGGCCAGGTGCCCGTGTTCCCGGTATCGGCCACCAAAGGCGAGGGTGTGGACGCCTGGGCTGGCTGGCTGGCTGGACGCATCGATGCCGCGAAGGAGACGGATGCCCGATGATGGACCGCGACCAGGCGCTCGCCCTCGTGCGCGAACGGATCCCCTCGGCGAATCTCGTCAACCACTGCGTGGCCACCGAGGTCATCATGGAGGCGCTTGCCAGGTACTTCGAGCTCGAGGAAGTCGAGGTGGAGCGGTGGGCGCTCGCTGGCTTGCTGCACGACCTTGACTACGCCGAGACCGGTGAGGACTTCGCGCGTCACGGTGTGGTGACCGCCGAACTGCTCGCCGATGAGCTTGATGACGAGCAGTTGCACGCGATCCTCGCGCATGCCGACAAAGCGCCGCGCGAGTCGCTCATGGACAAGGCCCTCTTCGCAGCCGATCCCACGACCGGCTTCATCGTGGCCGCTGCGCTGGTGCGCCCGGACAAGGCGCTCTCCAACGTAGAGGTGCGGTCGCTGCTCAAGCGCTGGAAGGAAAGAGCGTTCGCCCGCGGTGCGAACCGCGAGCAGATGGCCGCGTGCGAGGAGCTGGGGCTTACGCGCGAGGAGTTCCTCGGCCTTGCGCTCGAAGCCATGCAGAAGCGGGCGGGCGAGATCGGGCTGTAGGGTCGTCTGCAGCTGAGGCGGAGTTCTGCGTTCGGGCCGGTGCTTCTGCGCTGCAGGCGAGGTCCGGCGCTCAGACAGTCCTCGGAGGGGCCCCTCGGCGGCTCAGCCGCTTCGCGTCTTCGCCACCTCCCCGTCCTGCGGAACTTGCGGCGGACCTCTCCTGCAGCGCAGGCGCGGGGCGAGCGGCTGAGATCAAGACCAAGAGGGCCAAGACGTAGTAAGACCGAGGCGCACTCTCCTCTGCCAGGCCCTCGAGAGCAGATCTCCAGTGCGGAGGTAAGGGCAGTGCGCCTTCGCATCCAGCTGCCGGCCCTCGGCTCGTTTCGGTCGGACTCCGTTTACCCCCGGGGTTGACGAGCCATATATACTCGGCGGAAGTGACCGCCCCCACGCGGGAAGACAGCACATGAACCTGGTTATCTCCGAGAAGAACATCGCCGCGCGCCGCATCGCCGAGATACTGGCGGTGGGGAAGCCGACGGCCGAGAAGGTCTACACGACACCCGTCTACCGCTTCCGCCGTGACGGGGAGGACTGGGTCTCCATCGGTCTCAAGGGCCACATCATGGAGGTCGACTTCGCCCCGGTCCTCGATGAGGCGGCAGTCCGGGACCTTGCTGCGTCGGATCCGCGCGTGCTCGCCGGTGGTGCGGAGGCGTTGCTCGCCGCCGACGGTGCCGTCGACCTCAAGAAGTGGCGACTCGAGACCCTTCCGGTGCTGACGCGGGTGCACGTGGAGAAAGTGCCCAAGGAGAAGGGCATCATCCAGTCGATCAAGAACCTCTCGAAGAAGGCCGACAAGGTCATCATCGCGACCGACTTCGACCGCGAGGGCGAGCTCATCGGCGCTGACGCCCGCGACGTGGTCCGCGAGGTCAACAAGGACGTTCCGGTTTCCCGGGTGCGCTTCTCGGCCATCACCAAAGACGAGATCGAGCGCGCATTCTCCGAGGAAGACGTGCTGTCCGAGGAGCTCGCGCAGGCGGGCGAGACGCGTCAGGACATCGACCTCATCTGGGGCGCCGTGCTCACGCGCTACCTCACACTCGCGCTGCAGACCCAGACACGCAAGCCGTTCGGAGACGTGCTCTCCTCCGGCCGCGTGCAGACGCCCACGCTCAAGCTCATCGTGGACCGGGAGAAGGAACGCGAGGCGTTCGTGTCAGAGGATTACTGGCAGGTGCGCGGCACGTTCGCCAAAGACGACAACGAGTTCACGGCCCCGCACTCGACCGATCGCTTCAAGACCGAGGCGGCCGCCCGGGCCGTGATGGATGCGGTCGCCGGACATACCACCGCTACCGTGGTCTCTGTCGAGCGCAGCAAGCGTACCGTGCAGCCTCCGGTGCCATTCAACACCACGGCGCTCATGGCCGCTGCCGCCTCCGAGGGCATCTCGCCCTCCCAGACGATGCGCATCGCGGAGTCACTTTATATGAGCGGTTACATGTCGTATCCGCGCGTGGACAACACCGTCTATCCGCCGAGCCTCGACCTCAAGGGCATCCTGAAGTCCCTCTCCGATGTGCCGTTCTACCGCGAGCACGCGCAGAAGCTGCTCAAGAAGGGCACGCTCAAGGCGACACGCGGCCCCAAGGAGACGACCGACCACCCGCCGATCCACCCCACCGGCGCTGCCGACCCTGACAAGCTCGACCCGCAGGCGTGGAAGCTGTACAACCTCGTGGCACGCCGATTCATGGCGACACTCTCGGATCCCGCGATCGTGGAGAGCACGCGCGTAGATCTTGACGTCGCGGCGGAGCGGTTCCGCGCCAAGGGTGATGTCGTCGTCTCGCCGGGCTTCCGTGCCATCTACCCGTACGGTCTGCGTAAGGACGATCATCTGCCGACGGTCGCCGAGGGTGAGACCATCGACTTCGGTGGCGCCGAGATGGAAGCCAAGCAGACGCAGCCGCCCGCCCGCTACTCGCAGGGCAAGCTCATCCAGGAGATGGAGAAGCTGGGACTCGGCACCAAGGCGACCCGCCACGACGCCATCCAGACGCTCTACGACCGCAAGTACGTGCAGAACGACCCGATGGAGCCCACCAACAAGGGCCGCACGGTGATTGACGCGCTTTCGACGTACGCGAGCGAGATCACCACCCCGGACATGACTGTCGCGCTCGACCGCGAGATGGATGCGATCGCTAACGGCAAGTCCACGCTGCCTGCCGTGGTGGGTCACTCGCAGAATGCGCTGGCCACGGTCGTGGAGGAACTCCTCGGCAATGTGGACGCCATCGCGGACATGCTCAAGGGTGCGATCGACGAGGATGCAAAGGTCGGCATCTGCCCGAAGTCGGGGCACGACCTGCTCATCAAGTACTCGCCGCGGAATCGCACGTACTTCGTCGGATGCACGGGCTACCCGGAGTGCGACGTGACCTATCCGCTTCCCAAGAACGCCAAGTACCAGGCGGTCGAAGAGCTGTGCGAGGTCTGCGGATCGCCGCAGGTGAAGGTCATCCAGTTCAAGAAGCGGCCGCGGGTGATGTGTCTGAGCACCGACTGTCCCACCAAGAAGGGCCCCGAGATCATGATCGCTCCGGGCGGATGCCCGAAGTGCGGAGGCGACCTCAAGGTGGCGTACTCGCAAGTGGGTAGCCGTTACGTGCGCTGCACCAACTACGAGGAGTGCAAGACCGCCTATCCGCTGCCACAGCAGGGCGAGATAGAGGCTACCGACGAGTTGTGCGAATGCGGCGTCCCCAAGGTCATCGTGCACACTAAGAAGGGGCCATGGAAGATTTGCATCGACCCCGACTGCGAGCATAAGCCTCCCCGCACCGCACCGCGGCGCGGCGGTGCGCGCACAGGTGCCAGGAAGAGCACCGCCAAGAGCACGGCCAAGTCCGGCACGAAGGGCACGGCGAAGGGCTCCACGAAGAGCCCCGCCAAGGGAACCGGCAAGACCACGGCTCGCAAAAAGCCCGCGAGCTCGTGAGCCGGACGACCACCGGGGGGATGTACCCTCTGTGGCCTGAAGCCGGAAGGAGCCAGCGGTGAGGATCGCAGTCGTGCAGCACGTCCCGCGTCCCGCGCCAGCGCAGGACCTCGAAGCGCTCGTTGCCGCGACCCTGCGTGCAGCTGCATCCGGAGCCGAGTGGGTGGTGCTCCCGGGTCTCCCCGCACTTGATGGCGGTCCGCTCCAGGAGGAGCTCTGGCGTCGTCTCGAAGCGGACGTTCCCGGCGTCGGTGTCGTCGTTGCTGCTGACTCAGGTGGCGCGATGGTCGCCAGCGGCGATGTCGGTTCACCCGGAGTCACAGTCGTGCTCGTCGGCGACGACTGCTTCTCGCCCGCTGCGCTCCGCGAGGCACGCGTCGCGGCCCCCGGCATCGCCGTGCTGGCGCCGGGCGCCGAGTCAGAGATACAGATCGAAGCCACCCTCGAGTTCGCGATCGAGCTCAGCACTTCGCTCGCCTCGGTGGTGATCCTTGTAGAGACCGACGGTGCAGAGCTTGGCGAGGCTGGTCACGGAGGCTCCGCGATCGTGTATCTCGGCGAGGTGGTAGCGCAGGCCATACCGGGAGACACCATCATCTACGCCGATGTGGAGAGCCCCGCGGGACCTCCCGAGTTACCCGGCTCGCTTCCGCCCGTACCGCCGCTTCTGGCGCAGCGTGTGGCTGCGCACAGCGGCCGTAAGCTCGAGGTCGACTACCCGGCCGATCTCGGCTGAAGGGCTTCTGGCGCGGGCGATGGTAGAATCACCGTGGCCATCCGAGGCTTAGTCCGCCGCGCCGTCCAACGCAGCGCCAGAAGAGGGAGATCAATGACCCACACGTCCGACCCCATCGAATTCCACCGGCGTCTACGGGGCAAGATCACGATCGGCTCGAAGGTCCCGCTCGAGGCGGAGAATCTGAGCATCGTCTACACGCCGGGTGTGGGCGCGGTCTCCACGGCCATCGCTGACGACCCCGCGAAGGTGCGCGAACTCACGGGCGTGCAGAACACGGTCGCGATCGTGACGGACGGGACAGCGGTACTCGGCCTCGGTGACATCGGCCCGGCTGCGGCACTGCCGGTCATGGAGGGCAAAGCCGCCATCTTCTCGGAATTCGCCGACATCAACGCCGTGCCGATCTGTCTGGACACTACCGACACCGATGCGATCGTGGACACGGTGCGGTATCTTGCGCCGAGTTTCGGCGGCATCAACCTCGAGGACATCTCGGCACCTCGTTGCTTCGAGATCGAGCGCCGGCTCACCGAAGCGCTCGACATCCCCGTCTTCCATGACGACCAGCATGGCACCGCGATCGTCGTGCTCGCGGGACTCATAAACGCGCTCGCGGTCACCGGCAAGGGCGCCGATGTACGGATAGCCATCTCGGGCGCCGGCGCGGCTGGCCTGGCCATCGCGCATCTGCTCGTTGCGTACGGGATGACGCGCATCCGTATCAGTGACAGCAAGGGTGTTCTCACGCTTACGCGCGAGAACATCAACGCGAGCCAGCGTGAAGTGCTCGCGCTCAGCACCGCCGGGGACGATTGGCCGCTCGGGGAGACCCTCATCGACGGTGCGGACGTCTTCATCGGCGTGTCTAAGGCGGGACTGTTCACAGCCGGGGACATTCGCGGTATGGCAACAGACCCCATCGTCTTCGCGCTGGCCAACCCGGTGCCGGAGATCATGCCTGACGAAGCCCGCGCCGGCGGCGCGGCGGTCGTGGCGACCGGGCGCTCGGACTTTCCCAACCAGATCAACAACGCTCTCGTGTTCCCCGGGCTGTTCCGCGGCCTGCTCGACCACGGTGTCCCGCAGGTGACGACCGCGATCAAGATCACGGTCGCCGAAGCGCTCGCGGCGCTGGTGGATGACCCGTGTCCGGAGTGTATCGTGCCTTCGATCTTCGACCCGCGGATCGTTCCCGGTATTGCCCGCGCCATCGGTGCGGCAGAAGGAGAGCGGTGCTGACCTCAGGCGCCATAGCCGGTGCGGTGCGCTCGGCGATCGCCGAGGCGGCGACCACGTTGCGCGCCGACGTCTACCGGGCGATGGAGCGCGCCTGGGTCGAGGAGCCCTCGCCATCGGGTAGGGACGTGCTTTCGCGGATCCTCGAGAACGCCCGCATCGCCGGGCGCGACAGGGTGCCGCTGTGCCAGGACACGGGCACCACGTGGGTGTGGGTCGAGCTCGGTGCCGAGGAGTGCCCCGGGAGCGATCTGCTCGCCGCCATCGATGACGCCGTGGCTCAGGCCTATCGCGAGGGCGGGCTCAGGATGAGCGTTCTGCGGGATGCGCTTGTGGATCGCGCCAACACCGGCGACAACACCCCCGCCTTCCTGGATGTGACGCTCAGGCCGGGTACCGGCGCCACCGTGCACGTGATGCTCAAGGGTGGCGGCTCGGACAACGCGAGCGCGCTCGGGATGCTCGAACCTGCAGCGGGGATGGAGGGCGTGAAGCGCTTCGTCGTCGATCGGGTCTCGGCCAAGGGCTCCTGCGCATGCCCGCCGCTCGTGCTGGGCGTCGGAGTGGGCGGCACGTTCGACTCAGTGGGGAAGCTTGCCAAGAAGGCGTTGCTGCGCTCCGTGGGGACACCCGCCTCCGACCCGCGCGTCGCTGCGTTCGAGGCCGAGGTGCTCGAGGCGGTGAACGCGCTCGGCATCGGTCCCGGGGGTCTCGGCGGCCGGACCACCGCGCTGGCGGTGCACGTGGTGACGGCGCCGTGCCATATCGCGGCGCTGCCGGTCGCGGTCAACCTTGGCTGTTCGGCTATGCGGAGCGCCACCGTGGAGATCGCCTAGGATGGCCGCGAGTACTCCTGCAGCGGTCGACCAGGCGCGCGCGTCGACGGGCCCCTACCGCGCCGTGCTGCGAAACAAGCGCTTCCGCGCGCTTTGGCTCTCACAGTTCGTAAGCGGCCTGGGCGACTGGCTCGTGGTCGGCCTCCTGATCCCGCTCGTCACCACGCTTTCAGGCGGCTCGTCGTTCGCCGTCGCGGGCATCATGATCGCCAAGATCATCCCGTCGCTCCTGTTCTCCTCGGTCGTCGGTTCGCTCGTGGATCGCTTCGATCGGCGGCGGCTCATGATCGCCTGCGACCTCGTCCGTGCGCTGCTCACGCTGCCGCTGCTGGTCACGAACAACCTCGCCCTCATATACCTTGTCGTGCTGCTCATGGAGATCGCGTCCCTGTTCTTCTCGCCGGCACGCAACGCGCTCATCCCGCGGATCGTCGCTGAGGACGAGGTGGCGGTGGCCAACGGGCTCGCGTACACGACGCAGCAGGCGAGCATGCTCATCGGCCTCACGATGTCGGGCGGTATCCTCGCCGGCTTCGAAGCCATCGTCCGGTGGGTCCTCGAGAGCGGGTTCCCGTTCATCGACGTGTTCGTGGGCCCCTTCGCTCCGGCGCTTCTCGGACCGCGGGCCGGCGTCGTGCTCAACAGTCTCACATTCCTCATCTCGGCCTTGCTCCTATGGTCCATTCGCGTGCGCGTTCGCCCCCAGCGCGATGGGGGAGGGTTCCACCTGTCGCTGATCGGCAAGGACGTGGTCGAGTCGTTCCGGTTCCTGCGCGATCAACGACAGCTGCGCGGGCTGCTGATCACGATCTCCATGGCGCTCCTCGGCGGCGGGTCGATCATCACCGTCGGTCTCGCGTACGTTCAGGAGATCCTGGCGCACGGCGTGCCGATCCTCGATCAGTTCGAGGCGATCCGTACGCTCGTCGCCGCGCCGCAGACCTTCGTGTTGGTGCTCCTCGCACTCGGCATGGTCGCGGGCGCCATCCTCGCGCCGCGCCTGGCAGAGCGAATCCCGCTGCAGATGCTCTTCCTCGGCGCGGTCACCACCTTCGGTGTCAGCATGCTCGTCTTCGCGAGCGTCGGCGTGTACTGGGTTTCGCTTCTGTTCGGCATCACGGCCGGCTTCTGTATCGCGTGTCTCACGGTCGCGGGCAACACCTACGTGGCTCGGACGGTCACCGATGACATCCGCGGCCGCGTGTTCACGGCCATGGAGTCGGTGGTCCGCGTGTCCCTGCTCATGTCGATGGTCGTGGTGGCGCCGCTTGCCGACGTGCTCGCCGGCATCATCCGCACGCTTTCCGCAGGCATGACCGACCCGTCGTGGTTCACCGGCTCGCGGGTGACGCTTCAGATCGCATCGCTCATCGTGCTCGGCGCGGCATACTATGCATACCGGACGCTCGACTGGCGTCGTGAGGCGCCCGAGGGTGCGGGGACCGGGCAGACCGCCGAGGAGGACACGCGTGAGTGATCCGGTACGCATCACCATCCCGGGCGATACCGCGATGCTGCGCGGGCTTCCAGCGGGGACGGCCGTACTGCTGTCGGGCCCCGTCTACACGGCGCGTGACGCCACGCACGTGCGACTCGTGACGGACATCGAGGCGGGCACGCCGCCGCTCGACCTGCGCGAACAGGTGCTCTTCTACGCAGGCCCGACGCCCGCCGCCGCAGGCAGACCTGTCGGTTCGGTGGGCCCCACGACAGCAAGCCGTATGGATGCGTGGACACCTCAATTGCACGCGGCCGGCGTGGCGGCGACGATCGGCAAGGGCGTCCGCTCGGCTGCCGTGCGTGAAGCATGCGTTGCTGATCACGCGGTCTACCTCGCGACGGTGGGCGGCATTGCCGCGCTGCTCGCGACGTGTGTGCGGACGGCAGAGACGGTCGCATACGCCGACCTCGGAGCGGAGGCGCTCGTGCGGATGGAGCTCGACGATCTCCCGGTATGGGTGGCGATCGACGCTGCCGGCGTAGACTGGTACGAGCAGGCTCGCGCCAAGTGGGTGCGCGAGCTGCCGCCATCGCCGGACAGGGGAGTGGAGCCTCGATGAGCGGGCTGATGATCACCTTCGAGGGCGGCGATGGCTCCGGCAAGTCGACCCAGATCGCGTTGCTTTCCGAGCGTCTGCGTGCACTCGGTCACGATGTGCGCACGTTCCGCGAGCCGGGCGGCGTGGCCCCCGGCGACCCGGGTGAGCGTATCCGCGACATCCTGCTCGATCCCGTGCACAC
>JAFGAG010000057.1 GCA_016933785.1 Coriobacteriia bacterium
CCCATCGGGTCGACGTTCTCGATGGAGCATACGATCACGCAGTTGTCGTTGCGGTCACGCATGACCTCCATCTCGTACTCTTTCCAGCCGATGACGCTCTCCTCGACGAGCACCTCTCCGACCGGCGACAGCGCGATGCCGCTCGCGGTGATCTGGCGCAGCTCGTCGATGTTGTACGCTATCCCGCCGCCCGCGCCGCCCAGCGTGAAGCTGGGCCGGATCACGACCGGCCACCCCACCTCGGCGACGAACGCCTCGGCGTCCGCGATCGCGTAGGCATACGCCGAGTTGGGCGTCTCGAGCCCGATGCGCTCCATGGCCTCGGCGAACAGCTTGCGGTCCTCGCCCTTCTTGATGACCTCGAGGGTGGCGCCGATGAGCTCCACACCGTACTTCTCCAGCACGCCCGCCTCGGCGAGCGCGACCGCGCAGTTGAGCCCGGTCTGTCCACCGAGCGTCGGCAGGAGCGCGTCCGGGCGTTCGATCGCGATCACCCGCTCCACCGCCTCGACGGTGATCGGCTCCACGTACGTACGGTCCGCGTACTCCGGGTCGGTCATGATCGTGGCCGGATTGGAGTTCACGAGGACCACCCGGTAGCCGTCCTCGCGAAGCACCTTGCACGCCTGCGCGCCCGAGTAGTCGAACTCGCACGCTTGGCCGATGACGATAGGTCCTGAGCCGATGATGAGGATGGTCGAAATGTCGTCCCTGCGTGGCATGCGTCTCCCTGCTTCTGCCTACGGTACGATCAGTACTGGACAGCTCGCCTGACGCATGAGCGTCATCGACACGCTGCCCATCAACACTTCCTGGACCGCGTTGCGTCCGCGGGTGCCGACGATGACACCGGTCGCCCTACGGTCGCCGATCTCATCGAGCACGGCATGCACCGGGGCATCGTGCCGGATCGAGACGCTCGAGGCGACCTTCTTCTGGGTGCACATCGCCTGGAGGTTCTTGAGGTGGAACTCGGCGCCCTCCTCAGCCTTGCGCTGCTTGTCGCCCGTGAGCGCCGGGTCCACCGCGTGGAGCAGCGTCAGATGCTTGATGGCTCCGGGCGCCAGCTCGATCGCCAGTGAGAAGGCATGGGCCGCCGAGAGTGAGAAGTCGGTCGGCAGGACGATCTTCTCGCCGAAATGCCGGAGCAGAGACGCCGGATCCTCCAGATTGCGTAAGAGGTCGAAACGCACCACGAGATGCGGGATCGTCGCCTCGCGCATGAGCCGGTCCGACACCGAGCCGACGAAGAGCTGACCGGCGACGGACTTCGCGTGCGAACCGTAGACGGCGGCATCCACGTGCGTCTCGGTCGCCAGCGCATTGAGCTCCTCGACCGGGTCCCCGGTGACGACCTGCACCTCCACCCCGAGCCCCGCAGCCTCGAGACCGGCAGCGTGATCGCGCAACAGCTCGCGTGCCTCATCGACCTTCCGGGCGATGAGCGGGCCTTCGAGCCCTGAGACCTCGACCACATGTCCAAGGACGACATGCCTGACACCCAACGCGGGGAGACCCTTGGCGAACGCGAGGATCAGGTGATTGTCATCGCTGAAGTCGACCGGAAGAAGCACCGTACGCACCGCTGTCACACTCCGTCCCTGTTCGCGAATATGCCTGTCTCGCCATCCATGAGCCGTGCGAACGCACCGAACAGGTACCGGGCGTCATGCGGACCGGGGGCGGCCTCCGGGTGATACTGCACCGAGAACGCCCGCGTCTCCAGGGCGCGCAAACCCTCGACCGTCATATCGTTGAGATTGACGTGTGTGAGCTGCACGAGGCCGAAACGCTCCGAGCGTACCACTGGAGCCGTCCCCGCACGAACCCACGCGGCCAGATCGCCCGGGTCGTGGGTGAGACCACCGCACGCTTCCGGGACGAGCGCTCCGATCGAGCCGTAGTCCACGCAGAATCCGTGGTTCTGGCTCGTCACCTCGACGCGCCCCGTAAGCAGGTTCATCACCGGCTGGTTCCCACCCCGGTGCCCGTACTTGAGCTTGAAGGTGGAGCAGCCGAGGGCGAGCGACAGCATCTGGTGCCCGAGGCAGATGCCGAAGACCGGCGCCTGGCCGAGAAGCTCCCCGAGCGTCTCGTAGAGATACGGGACCGCGGACGGATCGCCCGGACCGTTGGCGAAGAACACACCGTCGGGGTCCATCGCGAGCGCTTCGGCCGCACTCGTCGTCGGCGGGACGATTGTGACGTCGCACCCCGTCTCCGCGAGCTGACGCAAGATGTTGAACTTGATGCCCGAGTCGAATGCGACCACCCGGTAGCGCGGGCGCAGCGGCAGCACGCCGGTATCGACCGGCACCCCGCCCGCACATGGCCCATCGACACCCCACACGTAGGGCTCGGTGACCGCTACCTCCGAGACGAGGTCTCGTCCCTCGAGCCGTGGAGCGGCGGCGGCCTTGGCCACCAGCGACGCGGGGTCGAGATCGAACGTCGAGAGTACCGCGCGCATCGCACCGCGCTCGCGTACGTGGCGGGTCAGACGCCGCGTGTCCACTCCGTCGATCGCGACCACCTGGTGCCGCTCGAAGAACGCGCGCAACGGCTCCTCGCTCCGCCAGTTCGATGCGGTCTCGGACATCTCGCGCATCACGAAGCCGGCGGCGAAGACGCCCCGGGACTCCATGTCTGCGGCGTTGGTGCCGTAGACGCCGATGTGCGGCGCGGTGAACGTCACGATCTGACCGGCGTACGAGGGGTCGGTCATGACCTCCTGGTAGCCGCCGAGCGACGTGTTGAATACGATCTCGCCGGTCCGCTCCCCGGCCACACCGCAGCTTCGACCCTCGAAGATCGTGCCATCCTCGAAGGCCAACAGCGCGACGCCCGTGCGCTCCTCGTGGCGTGTCACTACGCGATCACCTTGCTCTTCCGCACGACCCATTCCCCGCCGACGAGCACGTCGCTCGCCCTGCCAAGGAGGCTCTGGCCCAAGAACGCCGAGTTCCTCGACCTGGACTCGAACCACTCGGCAGTGACCTCTACCCGAGCCTCAGGGTCAACGATCGTGATGTCGGCGGGGAAGCCCGCCTCCAGCCGCATCTCCGGTAGGTTCGCCGCGGCACGCGGGCCGTGGCACATCAGGCGGGTCACGGCGGCCCAGTCCAGCACGTCCTTTGCGACGAGGTGCGTGTTCACGAGCGAGAGCGCCGTCTCGAGACCGGTCGTGCCGTTGGGCGAGAGTTCGAACTCGAGCTCCTTCTCGTGCACCGCATGCGGCGCGTGGTCTGTCGCGATTGCATCGACGGTGCCGTCCAGCAGGCCGGCCACCAGTGCCTCGCGGTCGGCCGCGGTACGGAGCGGGGGGTTCATCTTCAGGTTGGTGTCGTAGGTCACCAGGTCGTCCTCGTCGAGGAACAGGTGGTGCGGCGTGACCTCGCACGTCACCGCAGTGCCGCGCGCCTTCGCCTCGCGCACGAGCGCGAGCGAGCGCGCGGTCGACAGGTGCGCCAGGTGCAGCCTGCATCCGGTGAGTTCTGCCAGTGCGATGTCGCGCGCCACCATGGTCTCCTCGGCCGCCGCTGGGATGCCCCGCATCCCCATGCGCGTGGACACGACGCCCTCGTTCACGACGCCGTCGCCGGCGAGCGACTCGTCCTCGCAGTGCGCGATGAGCGGCGCGCCGAAGCGCTTGACGTAGTCCATGGCCACCCGAGTCATGCCAGCGCTCTGCACGCCGTGTCCGTCGTCTGAGAACGCTACGGCGCCCTCGGCGATCATGTCGCCGATCTCGGCGAGTTGCTCACCGGTCTGTCCCGCGGTGATCGCGCCGATCGGGTACACGCGTACGACCCCGTCGGCCGCCGCGCGCTCCACGACGAAGCGCACCTTCGAGCCGCTGTCGCAGACGGGCTTGGTGTTCGGCATGCACGCCACCGCGGTAAAACCGCCGTGCGCCGCCGCCCGCGTGCCGCTCGCGATCGTCTCTTTGTACTCCTGGCCGGGCTCCCGCAGGTGCACGTGGATGTCGGCGAGGCCGGGCAGGATGATCTTCTCGGCGCAGTCGATGATCTCAGCGCCGGGCGCGTCGAGCTCCTCGCCCACACCCGCGATCACGCCGTCTACCACCAGCACGTCGAGCACCGCGTCGAGTTCCGCGGCAGCGTCGACGACGCGTCCTCCCTTAAGCAGCAGCGCCACTGTCAGCACCTCCCAGCAGCAGATACATGACGGCCATCCGGACCGCCACGCCGGACTCGACCTGATCGAGGATCACGCTCCGGGGCGAATCAGCCACATCGGCCGAGATCTCCACGCCGCGGTTCATCGGCCCGGGATGCATCACCACAGCGTGCGACGGCAGCTTCGCGAGCCGCGTCGGGTTCATACCGTAGAGCATCGCGTACTCGCGGTTGCTCGGGAACGGCATCCGCTCGGCTCGCTCGAACTGCACGCGCAACAGATAGGCCACGTCGAGCGTGGGCAGGACCTCGTCGAGGTCGTATGACACCTCGGCGCCGAGGATGTCCGGCCGTGCGGGCATGAGTGTCGGCGGGCCGATGATGATCGGTGTCGCACCCACCTTGTTGAGCGCCGGGACGAGCGAGCCCGCCACGCGTGAGTGACAGACATCGCCGACGATGCCCACCCGCAGCCCTTCAAGCTTCCCGAGCGACTGCCGCATCGTGTAGAGGTCGAGCAACGCCTGCGTGGGATGCTGGTGGACGCCGTCGCCACCGTTGACGATGGGGCAGTCCATCACCTCGGCGAGCATCTGTGGCGCACCGGCGTACTTGTGCCGCACGATCACCATGTCGCACGCCATAGCGGCGAGCGTCTTAGCGGTGTCACGCAGCGTCTCGCCCTTCACGGTGGCCGATGATGACGCGGTGAAGTTCACGCCGTCGGCGGAAAGGCGCTTGGAAGCGATCTCAAAGGACATGCGGGTACGCGTGGACGGCTCGAAGAAGAGGTTCACGATCGTGCGACCGCGGAGTGTGGGGAGCTTCTTGATCCGGCGCTGATTGACCTCGGCGAACGATTCGGCGGTGTCGAGGATCAGGGTGATGTCCTCGGGCGTGAGGTCGTCCATCGTCATGATGTGCTTGGCCGAGAGCGTCATCACTCCACCCCCCGGCCGTCGTCTTCGAGGATGACCACGGCATCGCGGCCGTCGTGCTCGGCAAGCAGGACCTTCACGCGCTCGCGCCGGGCCGTGGGTACGTTCTTGCCGACGAAGTCGGCCCTGATCGGCAGCTCGCGGTGACCGCGATCGACGAGCACGGCCAGCTGGACGGCGGCCGGACGGCCGTAATCCATGATCGCGTCCATCGCGGCACGGATCGTACGGCCGGTGTAGAGCACGTCGTCCACGAGCACGATCGTGCGGTCCTCCACCTCGTACGGTATGTCGGTGGTGTGCACTTCCGGGCTGAGCCGGGTCGCGACGTCGTCGCGGTAGAAGGAGATGTCCAGGCTGCCCACCGGAACGGTGGTCCCCTCGATACGTCCGATCCGCTCGGCAAGTCGGCCTGCCATGTCCACACCACGCGTCATGATCCCCGCGAGCGCGATTCCGCTCGCTCCCTTGTTGGCTTCGAGGATCTCGTGCGCGATCCGGGTGAGGGCCCGGTCCATGGCCTCGGCATCCATGACCTCGGCCTTTTCGCGATAACCCACTCCCACACCTCCCATTCGCTCGTCGGTGGTTCCGCGCAGGGCATGAAAAAACGCCCTCTCGCGGCGGGCAAGAAGGCGGCTGCTTCGGCGGCGCGCGCCCCGGACGTGCAGGCGCAGCGGCTATGCGATTGGCTTCCTTGCCGGCCTCACGGGACCGGTGTTAAAGGTCTCACCGAGGGTAGCAGGAGCGGCGGGCCCGGACAAGGCCCTACCGCTTCTCCCCCGCCAGCGGCAGCCGGATCACGAACGCCGCGCCGCCGAGGTCGCTTCCGTGCACACCGACCCGTCCGCCATGGCGTTCGACGATCTCACGCACCACCGCGAGCCCGATCCCGAGCCCACCGCTCGCACGGTTTCGCGCGGGATCGGCGCGCCAGAACCTCGTGAACACGCGCTCGCGGTCATCCTCGGCCACGCCCATGCCCGAGTCGGCCACCTCGATCACGGCCTCGGCACCGTCTCGAAGCAGCCGCACACGGACGGTCCCGCCCTCAGGTGTGTAGCGGGCGGCGTTGGAGAGCAGGTTGCCCACGGCCTGCATGAGCCGGTCTGCGTCAGCGTTCACGGTAAGGTCGGTCTGCAACGATGCCTCCAGCGCGTGGCCGGTCGACTCCATCAGGGCGCGGGAGCTCTCCACCGCGGTCCCCACCGGTCCGGCGGCATCGAGCACGCCGAACGCGAACGGGGCCGACCCGGTCTCGAGGCGCGAGAGCTCCATGATCGACTGCGTGAGCCTGCCGAGGCGGACCGTCTCGTCGTGGATGAGCGCAAGACGCTCCTCGTCGGTGGGCAGAACGCCGTCCTGCATGGCCTCCACGGTCGCCTGGATCGCCTGCAGCGGCGTACGGAGCTCGTGTGCCACGTCGGCGGTGAGCTGCTGCTCGAACCGCCGTTCAGCCTCCACCGCGTCGGCCATCTGATCGAATGTCGCGCCGAGGTCCGCCACCGGGTCGCCTCCGGTCATCCCCGTACGCGCTGTGCGGTCGCCGGCTCTGATGCTCTCCGCCGTCCGCGTGACCGCCTCGATCGGCTTCACGATCCCGCGCGAGTACAGCACGCCCGCTAGCGACGCCAACGCGACCGCGATGCCGGCCGCCACCGCAAGTCCCAGAAGCGAGACCTTGCGGAACCACGTGTCACGCTCGGTGAAGATGCCGCCCCGGGTCCGCTGGGTCACGATGGCCGTGCCCACGACCCCATCGTCCACGAGAATGTCGGCCGACGCGGTGACCTCGCTCCACTCGTATGCCGCCTCATCCTCGGTCGTGCCGCCCGGGGCCACCGTGTGTGCGATCAGCGTGCCCTCGGCGTCGAAGACCTCGATGCGAAGGTCGGGTGAGACGCCGACGCTCAGGAGTCCCATCGCAGCCGCGGTCTGCCAGTCCCCGGCCCGCTCGTACTGCGTGCCGAAGTAGTCGGCCGCCTCGAGCGCACGCTCTTCCACGCCGCGCTCGATGTAGACCTCGAACTGCCGCTGCCAGGTCACCATGATGACCACGGCCGAGATCGCCGCCGTGGCGATCGCCACGAACGCGAAGGCGAACGCGAGCCGGAACGTGAGACTCCCGCGGTTCACTGCGCCTCGACCGGAGACTCGAATCGATACCCCACCCCGAAGACGGTGTGGATGAATCGCGGCTCCTTGGGGTCGTCTCCGAGCTTCGCCCGGAGGTTCTTGATGTGTGAGTCGATTGCACGCTCGTAGCCCTCGAAATCGTAGCCGAGCACCTTCTCCACGAGCTCCATGCGGGAGTACACGCGCCCCGGGTAGCGCGAGAGCGTGGTCAGGAGCTTGTACTCGCTCGCGGTGAGTTCGGCCTCCTCGCCATCCACGAACACCTTGTGACCCGCCAGATCGATCTCAAGCGGACCGTACTCGACTCTGGAGCGCTGTGGCTCGGTCTCAGCCTTCGCGCGGCGCAGGAGCGCGCGCAAGCGGGCGACGAGTTCACGCGGAGAGAACGGCTTCACGAGGTAGTCGTCCGCGCCGAGATCGAGACCCGCGATCCGCTCCTCCTCGGCGCCCTTGGCCGTGAGCATGATGATGGGCACATCGGAGACGTCGCGGATGCGGCGGCATACCACTTCGCCAGGAAGCCCGGGGAGATTGAGGTCGAGGATCACCCCGTCGTACGTGTGTGCACCGAACGCTTCGAGCGCCTGCTCACCGTTGCCGACCCCGGTGACCCAGTACCCCTCGCGCTCGAGATATGCCTCGACGACGGAGCGCGTCTGAGCCTCGTCCTCGACGATGAGTATCCTGCGGGTCTGGCCGGTCATCACGCCTCCTTGGGGTCGTACGCCAGGATAGTACCCCCCTGCGAACGCCCCGCGCAGCAGTTGTGGAGGTCTCGTGGAGACACCTACCCCGGCAGCACGAGCCCGATGATCTCGTCGCCTGCCTCGGTACGACCCATCGATTCGGGCTCCAGCGTCCGCAGACGCTGCGCAAGGTCATCAGGCAGCGGGTCGAGAAGGTCGATGCGCTCGCCGGTCACCGGGTGGTCGAAGGCGATCCGGTACGCGTGTAGGAACTGCCGGTCCAGCCCGAGGTCGCCCTTTGGCCGATTGCGGCCGTAGACGGGGTCGCCGACGACGGGGTGCTTGATGTAGAGCATATGCACGCGGATCTGGTGGGTGCGACCCGTGTAGAGCTTGCACTCCACGAGCGTGTAGCCGTCGTCGTGTGTTCCGGCCATGAATCGTTCCAGCACCCTGAAGGTCGTCACGCACTGCTTGGCGTCCGGGTGATCTGAGACCGCCATGCGCATGCGGTCCTTCGGGCTGCGCGCGAGCGGCGCATCGATGATCCCGCTGTCCGGCGCGATATAGCCGTGCACGAGCGTGACGTACCGGCGCTCCACGGTGCGGATTTTCAGCGCCTCGGAAAGCGCGATCTGGGTCTCATCGGTCTTGGCCACCATCATGAGACCCGAGGTGTCCTTGTCCAGCCGGTGCACGATGCCCGGCCGCTCCTCGCCAGCCTGCGTTCCCAGCTCACCCGTGTGCGCGAGAAGGGCGTGCACGAGCGTTCCCGAGGAGTGCCCCCGGGCAGGATGCACCACGAGCCCAGCAGGCTTGGAAAGCACGATCAGGTGATCGTCCTCGTAGCGGATGTCCAGCGGGATGTCCTCCGCGATCAGCACCGCATCTGCCTCCGGCGGTGCGAACACCTCTATGCGCTCACCCGCACGGACCGTGTGGCGCTTGGCGGCGATCTCGCCGTTCACGCGCACATACCCGTCACCGAGGAGCTTCTGCGCCGCCGAACGCGTCGGTGCGAGCTCGACCTGCGCGAGCAGCACGTCGAGTCTCGAGCCCGCCTCGTCCGCGCGAACGTTATGCGTCCGTGGGTCGGACATCGGTGGCGAGCACCTCCCCCTCTTCATGTGGCACCTCGGATGTCGTTCCGGTGCGGTGCGCATGGTGGCCAACGAGCGCATGCTCGCCTTTCAGGAGCAACAGCAGTACGAGGATAGCGACGCCTACGTCGAGCGCGATGTCAGCCACGTTGAACACCGGGAACCAACCGAGATCGAAGAAATCGGTCACCGCTCCGGAGACGGTGCGGTCGATCAGGTTGCCGATGGCCCCGCCGGAAACGAGCGCGAGCGAGAAGCGCACCCATTGGTCGGCCGGACGTATATGGATCATCACGTATGCCACGACTGCAAGCATGGCCACAGCTGTGGCGACAAGCAGCCACTGCTGTCCGCGGAGCATCCCGAATGCCGCGCCCGTGTTCTCCACGTGGGTGAACCACAGGACACCGTCGATGACAGGGACGGATTCGAACACGGCCATCTGCGCACGTACGACAGCCTTGGTGAGCTGATCGGCAGCCACCACGGCCGCGGCGATCGCGACAAAGAGCAGCCCGCGGCGGGACACCACTATCCGTTCTCCTCGCGTTCCTTGCAGGAGATGCAGAGCTCGGCCTCGGGCATTGCCTCGAGTCGCGCGGACGGGATCGGCCCCCCGCAACGCACGCACACGCCGTAGGTGCCGGTCTCGATACGCGCCAGGGCGCGGTCGATCTGTGCAAGGCTCTCCCGCGCCCGTTCCTCGAGTGTCATATCGAGTTCACGCGCAAACGTCGCGGAGCCCTGGTCGGCCATATGGTCGCGGTAGTTGTTCTCGCCGGAGACGTCGGACAGCGTCTCCTGACCCTCGAGTTCGAACTCGGCTATCTCAGCGAGGACCCGCTCGCGCTCGCGTGCGAGCACGTCTGCAAGCGATGCGATCTCGGCCGCTTTCATCGTCTATCCTCCCTGAGTGCGGGGGTAATGTGACGGCGCCCCCCACCTGGAGGCGCCGGCAGATTCATCGTATTCGAGTATATACCACCCAGCGGGCCCGCGCCCCGCCACCACCGCTATGCGAGGGAGCGCACGACCCCTGAGCAACGCGCGCACAGGCCATCCTCGCCTAGGTCCCGCACGTTCCAGCACCGCGGGCACTTCTCCCCGCTCGCACGCCTCACCTCTACGCTCACCTCGGCGGCGTCGCCACCGATCTCCACCGCCGAGACGATGAACATCTCGCCCAGTACCGCGGCGCCGCGCGCGGCAAGCACGTCGCGCACCGTCTCCGGACCGCTCACGACCAGCCGCGCCTCCTGGCTCTTGCCCACTTCACCGGCGTTGCGCGCGTCCTCGAGCGCCTTAGTCGCCACATCGCGCACCTGGAGCACCACGCCGTAGGTCTCACGCAGGTGTGCGGCTTCCTCGGCAGGCACATCCACGGCAGGCCACTGAGCCAGCTGCACGCTCACCACGTCCTCGCGAAGCGCCGCGGGCATGAACTGCCAGACCTCCTCCGTGGTGAACGTGAGCACCGGAGCGATCAGGCGGACGAGTGTGGTGAGAATCGCGGCCAGCACGGTCTGCGCGCTCCGCCGGCCGGCGGACCCTGCGGCATCCGCATACAGACGGTCCTTGAGGACGTCCAGGTAGAACGAGGACAGCTCTGTCACGCAGTAGCCGTGCACGGCATGGAAGACCTGGTGGAAGCGCCACTCGTCGTAGGACCCCGTCACGCGCGCCGTGAGATCGGCCAGCTGCACGAGCGCGAAGCGGTCGAGCTCGGGCAGGTCTTTCCACGCCACCGCCATGGATGGGTCGTAGTTGGCGAGGTTGGAGAGCAAGAACCGGAACGTGTTGCGGATGCGACGGTACGCCTCACCGGTGCGCTCGAGGATCTCGGAGGACACGTTGATGTCCTGACCGTAGTCAGCCGAGGCGACCCACAGGCGGATGATGTCAGCGCCCGACTTCTCGATCACGTCGAGCGGCGAGATCGTGTTGCCGAGCGACTTGGACATCTTCCGGCCATCGCCGTCCACGATGAACCCGTGGGTGAGCACACCCTTGTACGGCGCGATGCCGTAGGCGCCCACACTCGTGAGCAGCGCCGACTGGAACCAGCCGCGATGCTGGTCCGAACCTTCAAGGTAGAGTTCAGCCGGACGGTGCAGCTCCTCTCGTGCCTCGAGCACTGCGGTGTGCGATACGCCTGACTCCCACCACACGTCGACGATATCATCCTCCGGCATAAGGTCCGCGACCCCGGCGCCACAGCCTGGGCAGACCGTGTCGGCTGGCAGGTACTCGGCCGGCGCCTTGGTGAACCACGCATCGGCGCCCTCGGTATGGAAGAGATCGATCACCGCATCGAAGGTGGTCTCGGAAGCGACCGTCTCGCCGCACTTGGAGCACGTGAAGACCGGGATGGGCACGCCCCACGCGCGCTGGCGGCTGATGCACCAATCGGGCCGATCCGAGACCATCGAAGACATGCGATTGACGCTCCAGCCCGGGATCCACTCCACCTCGCCGATCGCGCGCATCGCGGTATCGCGCAGACCGGTGCGGTCCATACTCACGAACCACTGTTCGGTCGCACGGAAGATGACCGGCTGCTTGCAGCGCCAGCAGTGCGGGTAGCTGTGAGCGATCTTGGATGAAGCGACGAGTGTACCGCGCTCACCGAGCCACTCGATGATGCGCGGGTTCGCGTCCCATACGCCGAGTCCGGCGAACGGGCCGCCGCCTGCGTCGAACGTTCCGTCATCGAGCACCGGCATGCGCATCGGCAGATCGAACTTCACGCCAACGAGATAGTCCTCGTCGCCGTGGCCGGGAGCGGTGTGTACCGCGCCGGTACCCGTGGAAAGCTCCACGTGCTCGCCCGTGATGATGACACCGCTCACGCCGTCATGGATGGGCTGGCTGTAACGCAGCCCCGAGAGCTGCGAACCCTTCACGCTCGGACCGACGATCTCGTAGGCGTCCCAGCCGGCCGCCTCGGCGACCTGCGGCACGAGCGCCTCCGCCAGCACGAGCACGCGACCGTCGGCGGTCTTCACGCCGACGTAGTCGGCGTCATCGGCCAGCGTCACGGCGACGTTCGCGGGCAGCGTCCACGGTGTGGTGGTCCAGATAAGCACCGAGACGGGGCCCTCGGCATCCCACGGGGTGGCGTCCGTGAATGCGAACGCCACGTAGATCGACTCGGAGCGCTCGTCGGCGTACTCGATCTCGGCTTCGGCCAGCGCGGTGTGACACCGGATACACCAGTGGATCGGCTTGGCGCCCTTGTGGATGGCGCCCTCCAGGTACATCTTCTTGAAGATCTCCACGTTGCCCGCTTCGTATGCGGGCTTGAGCGTGAGGTACGGGTCGTCCCAGTCACCTCTCACGCCGAGCCGCTTGAACTCTTCGCGCTGCACGTCCACGAACTTGAGCGCGTACTCACGGCAGAGCTCCCGCACCTTGGCCTGGCCGATCGCAGCCATCTTCTCGGGACCGAGGTTCTTCTCCACCTGGTGCTCGATCGGCTGGCCGTGACAGTCCCATCCCGGCACGTATGGCGCGTAGTAGCCCCGCATGGACTTGTACTTGACGATGAGGTCCTTGAGCACCTTGTTGTAGGCGGTGCCCATGTGGATGTGACCGTTGGCGTAAGGCGGCCCGTCGTGCAGCACGAAGCGCTCGCCGTCCCGATTGCGCTCGAGCGAGGCGCGGTAGACGTCGATGTCCTCCCAGAAGCGCAGCCACTCGGGTTCGCGCGTGCTGAGGTTGGCACGCATGGGGAACTCCGTCTGCGGGAGGTTCATCGTGCTCTTGTAGTCCTGCTTCTCCGCCATCGTCTCCCTGATCCTCTCACCGTGACCCGCCGCCTGAACGCGCAGAAGCGCGCCCGTCCTCATCTGGGACGAAGCGCGCCTCACCCGAGGTCTCACTCCGCGGTACCACCCAGCTTGCGCACCTCACCTGAGGCGGCGCCACTCGGTCGCCCGATAACGGGGGCTTGACCGTCGACGCCTACTTGACCCTTCTGGGGCCGTTCGGGCCGAGGCTCTGGGGTGATCTTCGGATCCACCGTGCCACGCGGGCTCTCACTGTCCCCGCTCGCTTCTCGTGGTCGCTCATGGACCTACTCGTCCCCGTCAACGCCGCAGTTCTCTGCGCGGACGTCTCCGCCTGCGTAGGTGCGATGGTAGCCTCCGGCGCCACCGGGGTCAACGCGTGGCGCACGTACTCCTCGCGCTCGAAGAACGCGTTCAGCACGTACAGGCACTCCTCGGCCTCGCCCTGTGTCATGCCCGCGCCGAACCGCAGCGCCGAGCGCCACGCCTTGACCTCGATGCGTGGATGCGGGCGCCCGTCGGCACGCGGCGGCACCGCTTCGGCACGCTCGACGATCCCGCGCGGAATGTGCATCTCGATCGGGAACCGCCCTGCCTGTCGGCGCAAGGTGATCCGTACGGGATCGATGATGAGCGTCTCGACGCCACCTCGCGAGTAGGCGGTCCCCCACAGCGTGAGGAGCGCCAGCGCATGGAGCGCAGCGGTGAGCGACATCAGGACGATCCAGACCATGAGGCGCACGCCGAACCCCTCCGGCATGCCCCAACCCAGGTACCAGACACTCGCCGCTGCGATCGCAACAAGCCACGGCACCCCGTAGATGGCGGCCGCCTTCCGCCAGCCGGGTGCCTCCGCCGAGCGCGTATCGATCGTGAGCCCGCCGCCGCACGCGGTCACCTCGGGCTTGTCTGGACGTTCCGGGGCCACATCCTCGCGGCGCAATCGGACGGGCGGACGGACAGCACGACGTTCGCGGAGCCTCAGGGATGGCAGTCTCACAGGAGGACGTCACCCCGCCTCTGCGGGTGGCTCACCAAAGACACGCGCCACGTCGGCCGGGGTCACTCCCCGGGCATCGAGCTGTTTGTGACGGCTCGCCTCACCCCGTGCGACGCTCACCGCACTCTTGGGGATGCCGAGCGCCCGGGCCAGCGCAGCGCACGCCGCAGCGTTCGCTTTGCCTCCCTCGGGCGGAACGGTGACTCGCACAGACAACTCACCCCCATGCCAGCCCGCGACCTCATCGCGGACGGACCTGGGGGTGACGTGGACTGCGATACGCATCGTGCGAGCGCCTAGTCGATCTCCTCGATGTCGGTATCGTCCTCGCGTTCGCCGAAACCAAACTCGGCGACATTGAACTCCACCGTCGCATCAGGCTCGAGGACGTCCTCCCCAAGGTCACCGAGCTGTAGGCTCGCAACGAACCCACTCGACGGCACCTCGGACGGCGCCGCCTTGGGCTCGGGTGTCCTCTGGGGCTCCGGCGTGGGTGCCGACGGCTCAGGCTCGGCGACCGGCCGCGGGGCTACCTCGGCGGGAACCGCACGGCGGCCGACCTCGGCGTCGAGAAGGGTCTCGTCACCGGCCTTGCCCACCATCAGTAGCACATCGTCGGGGAGCGAAACCTCACCGATCGCACGCAGCTGGCGCTCGAGCAGCGCCTTGAACGTGCCCCGGAACTCCTCTTCCGCCTGCTTGATCCTGCCGAGATCGGCCGTCGCCTTCTGCTTGCTCGTGAGGGCGTCGTGGATGATCTCCTTGGCCTTGACCTCGGCTTCCTTGAGGACCGCGTCGGCCTCCCGCTCGGCCTTCTGCGCGATCTCGTCAGCCGACTTCTGGGCAGAGAGCAGCGTGTTGTGCAGCGTGCGCTCCATGTCCTGGTACTCGCGCACCTTCAGCTCGAGCCCTTCGATCTTCTCGGAGAGATCGATGTTCTCCTTGAACAGCCGCTCGAGTTCGTCGGCCACCTGGTCGAGGAACTCGTCCACCTCGACCTCGTTGTAACCGCGAAGGGCATGGCTGAACTCTTTGTGGTGTATATCGAGAGGTGTGAGTCTCATGAAACGGTCCTTCCTCGAGACCCGTCTGGCCTACTCCGGCATTCTAACTCATAGCGCGACGAACAACCGCACCAGGGCGTTCGTGATCACCCTGAGCACGATGATGGCGACGATCGGCGAGATGTCGATCATGCCGATGGGCGGAATGAACCGTCTGAAGATGCCGAGCCAGGGCTCGGTAATGGTGCCGAGCACCCGGTAGATATCGCCCAGCAGACCATCGACCGGACGGATCCAGGACATCAGGATGTACGCGATGATCAGGATCTCGTAGAAGTTCACGAGCTGAAGGAGCAACGACACGGCCGTCACGAGCTCAGCTCCTTCGCGCGGCGCACAGCCGCGGCCACGCCGTCGCTGACCGCGGAGCGCAGACCACCGGCCTCGAGCGCCTCAACGGCCGCGATCGTCGTGCCGCCCGGGCTCGTCACCCCATCGACGAGCTCCTCCGGATGCATGCCGGTGCGGGACAGCAGTTCCATCGTGCCACGGAGCGTCTGGATGGCGAGCGCCTGCGCAACATCTCGGGAGAGCCCCTGCCGCACACCCGCGCGGGCGAGCGCATCGACGAACATCGCGGCGTAGGCGGGACCCGACCCTGAGATCGCTGCAGCCGCGTCCTGCGCCTGCTCGCCGATCACCACCGTCTCGCCGACCGCCTCGAAGAGCGTACGGACACGCTCCACGTGCTCAGCTGACGCGGCGGAACCACCGCTGATGACCGCCATGCCCTGACCGACCATGGTCGGAGTGTTGGGCATGACACGAACGACCGGCGTTCCCGCAGGCAGCAGCGCCTCCAGGCGTGAGGTCGTGACCCCGACCGCGATCGACACGACGACGGCCCCGGGAGCGATCTCATCGGCCATGTGTGCAAGGACCGCATCGATCACCTGCGGCTTGACCGCGAGCACGACGATCTCGGCCGCGCCGGCGACCTCGTGACCATCCGCCACGGTCGCGATACCCTGGCGTACGAACACCTCCCGGCGCTGCTCCGAAGGCTCGGCCACCACGATGCGGTCGGCCGCCAGCACTCCGGATGCCACCAGGCCCGCGGCGATCGCTTCGCCCATGCGACCCCCGCCCACGATCGCGAGCGCGTACGCGTCACTCATCGCTGCATCACCGCTCGGAACCGAACAGGCCCCGGTCGCGCAACGCGGCACGTTGGGCATCGGAGACGTCCACATTGGCCGGCGTCAGCATGAACACCTTCTCGGAGACCTTCTGTAGGCCGCCGTTGAGACCGTATGTGAGCCCCGAGGCGAAGTCGATGAGGCGCTTCGCCAGGTCGGCGTCGGTCATGGTGAGATTCATGATGACCGGCACGCCCATCTTGAACTTGTCGGCGATCGCCTGCGCCTCGGCATACGCGCGCGGCTCCACTATCTGCATCTTCACCTGAGGGACAGCCTGTACGCCAGGACCCGGAACCACCATGCCCTGGCGGCCCGCGTCACGAGCGCGATCGAGGTCGGGCTCGCGCATCACCCTCCGGATGTTCGTCGGCTGCTCGTCGTACGGGTTCCGGTACTGGCCGCGAGGATCGTTGACGGGTTCGTCTTCAGCCTCGTCGTACTCGTCGTAGTCATCGTAGTCGTCGCCGAAGCCGAGCCTCGCCTTGATGTCATGCCACACGCCCACGGTCCGCTCCTTGTGTCGTCGGCCAGCCTACCTGCCGAAGATCGCCCGTCCGATCCGCACGATCGTGGCGCCCTCTTCGATGGCCACCTCGAAGTCGTTCGTCATGCCCATCGAGAGCTCGGTCAACTCTACGCCATTGAACCGCATACCCGCTATCGATTCAAACAGGTCGTGCATATCACGGAACACCCAGCGTACCGCTTCGGGGCGCTGGAGCGGCGCGATGGTCATCAGCCCCTTGACCCGGACGTTCGATAGCTCCAGCGACGCGGCCACGAGCTCGACGACCTCAGAGCGATCCACGCCGTGCTTCGATTCCTCATGGGAGACGTTCACCTGGAGCAGCACAGGCTGTACCACACCCCGCGCGTTCGCGATGCGATCGATCCGCTCGAGCAAGCCAAGCGAATCCACCGAGTGTATCAACGCGGCTGCGCCCACCACGTGCTGCGCCTTGTTGGACTGGAGTGTGCCGATGAAGTGCCAGCGGACCTCGGGGAACAGGCCGTGCTTGGCGACGAACTCCTGGACCCGGTTCTCGCCGAAGTCGGTGACCCCCGCCGATATGGCGGCGCGCACTTCGGGCGGCCCCACCGTCTTGGCGACCGCGACGATCGTGATGTCC
This sequence comes from Coriobacteriia bacterium, assembly GCA_016933785.1. Classification (GTDB taxonomy): domain Bacteria; phylum Actinomycetota; class Coriobacteriia; order Anaerosomatales; family Anaerosomataceae; genus Anaerosoma. Next base: position 17,124 of record JAFGAG010000057.1, read on the forward strand.
GCAGCGTCGCGTCCGGCGCAATCGGCAGCGTCGCGCACCCGGCGCCGGATCGACTCGTATCGCTCGGCTATCTGACTCACGTCGCCGGCGGCTCTCCTTCGTCTGTCACACTCTCGTCGAACGCCTCAAACTCACCGGTCACCATGTAGACCAGGCGCTCACCGATGTCCACGGCATGGTCCGCGATGCGCTCAAGATAGCGGGATGCCAGCACCATGCTGCTCGCCCACTCGATCTCGTCCTCTTCCTGGAGCCTGCTCAGTTCGCGGAAGAACTGTTTGAAGAGGTGGTCGATGGGCTCGTCCATCTCCTTGAGCTTGTACGCGAGCTCGAGGTCGTTCGTCTCGAACGCCTCCAGCATGGCCTCCAGCACGCGATGCACGAGGTTGCCCTGCGCGCGGATGAGGTCGTACATCGTCCTCGGGCCGGTGCGTTCGGCGGTGCGACGCGTCGCTTTGGAGATGTTCACCGCGAGGTCCGCCATCCGCTCCATGTGGATGTTGACGTGCGCAAGCGAGTACAGCAGCCGCAGATCCCGTGCGACCGGGAACTGCGTGGCTATCGTCTCGAGTGTGCGTTCCTCGAGCGCGAGCACGCGGACATCCACCTGATCGTCGGCCGCGATGACCCGCTCGGCGAGGTCGACGTCACCCTCCACGAGCGAGACGGTCGCATCGCGGGTCATCTCGATGACGAGCCTGCCGATGTCGACGACTTCAGCCTTGATCGCCTTGAGTTCGTTCCGATAGCCTTCGCGCATCGCGATCGCATCTCCTTCTCGTGACGGCCATGAGCGTGCCGACAGTATAGCCGCCATCCACACCGGGGCGTGTGAAACGCCCGTTACACACATTCCTACCCTCACTCGGCTTCGCCGCCGACGCGCGGGCACACCGACTATCCGAAGCGGCCCGTGATGTAGTCCTCTGTCCGTCGGTCATGCGGGCTCGTGAATATCTCAGCCGTGCGGCCGAACTCGATCAGCTCGGCCGGCTCTCCCTGCCGCTCCTGCAGGAAGAAGGCGGTCTCGTCCGAGACACGTGCCGCCTGCTGCATGTTGTGGGTGACGATGATGATCGTGACCGAGCTCTTCAGCTCGGCCATGAGGTCCTCGACCTTCTGCACGCTCGTGGGGTCGATGGCAGAGCACGGCTCGTCCATCAGGAGGACATCCGGTTGGACCGCGAGCACACGGGCGATGCACAGGCGCTGCTGCTGGCCGCCGGAGAGCGTGAGACCGCCACGCTCCATGATGTCCTTGACCTCTTTCCAGAGGTTCGCACGCATGAGCGCCTGCTCGACGATCTGGTCGAGCTCCTCCTTCTTCTTGATACCGTGGAGCCGGGGCCCGAACGCCACGTTGTCGTAGATCGACATCGGGAACGGGTTCGGCTGCTGGAAGATCATACCAACCCGGCGGCGGAGGTCCACCGGGTCGACACCGGGTCCGTAGATGTCCTCACCATCGAGTGTGATCGTCCCGTCGATCCGTGTCCCCGGGATGAGGTCGTTCATTCGGTTCAGGCACCGGAGGAACGTCGACTTCCCGCAACCGGACGGACCGATGAATGCGGTCACGGAGTTCTCACGGACATCGATGTTCATACCGGTGAGCGCATGGAAGTCACCGTAGTAGAAGTCCAGGTCCCGAACGGTGAACTTGGCGGCACCCTCCAGAGCCTCGGGCCTTGCCGCGCCACTCAGCGGTGTCATTATTCCTTGACCTTCCTGTTCCGGGCAGTGAGCCACCGGGCGGACAAGTTGAAGAAGAGGATCATCACCATCAACAGGAGCGCGGTCCCATAGGCCGCATCCATGTTGATGCCCTCCATCGCAAGCGTGTAGAGATGCACGGTCATCGAGCGTCCCGAATCAAGCGGTGTGAACGGCATGTTGATCGCCTGCCCCATCGTGAAGATCACGACCGCCGTCTCGCCCACAGCACGACCCATCGCGAGGATGAGCCCCGTGAGGATGCGCGGCAGCGCCGAGGGGAGCACGATCCTGCTCACGGTCTGCCACTTGCTCGCGCCGAGACCGTAGCTACCCCACCGGATGAACCGCGGCACCGCCCGGATGGCCTCCTCGGTGGCACGCATGACGATCGGCAGCATCAGGAACGAGAGTGCGAGCGCACCCGAGAGCACCGAGAATCCGAGTCCCATGGCCTCCACGAAGAACGCGAAACCGAACAGGCCCATGACGATCGACGGCACGCTCGCAAGCGTGTCGGCGGCGAACCGGATCGCGTTCACAAGCCTCCCCTGCACCGCGTACTCGGCAAGGTAGACCGCAGCGAGTACCGCGATCGGCGTGGTGATGAGCATGGCGAGCCCCGTGACATAGATGGTCGCCACGATCGTTGGACCGATGCCGCCCTCCGCGTTCACGCCGTACGGCCTCGTGAGAATGAACTCTGGAGTGATCTGACCGATCCCGCGTACGAAGACGTAGAGGATGACCGCGCCCAGAACCAGGACGGTGGTGATCCCGCACAGCCACAACACCCCGAGTGCGATCCTGTTCGCCCAGCGCTTGCCCATGCCGCTACGCCTTCTTCGTGTTCAGACGGGACAGCGCGCGTACGAGCGCCACCAGCCCCATCGAGATCAGGAACAGGATGATGGCCAGCCCGAAGAGCGCCGTCTTGTGCGTGCCGGTGGCGTAACTCATGTCGATCACGATCTGGCTCGTGATCGTCGCGATCGGTGCGCCAAGACCCTTGAAGAACTGCGGCGCGTTCCCGGCCACCATGACGACAGCCATCGTCTCGCCGATCGCGCGGCCCATGCCAAGGATCGTGGCGTCGATGATGCCGATCTTCGCGGCCGGGAGCAGCACCTTGTAGATGGTCTGCCACGTCGTGGCGCCCATCGCGTAGCTCGCTTCACGTATACCGGGAGGGACCGAGCCGAGCGCATCCTCCGTGAGAGTCGCTATGGTGGGTACGATCATGACCGCGAGGATCACCGAAGCCGTGAGCGTGCCGAACCCCATGCCCCCGGTCAGCTCGGCCACGACCGGACGGATCATCACCAGGCCGAAGAAGCCGAACACCACCGACGGCACGCCAGCGAGCATCTCCACCGCCGGACGCACGATGGAGCGCATCCGTGGCGAGGCTATCTCCGAGAGGAAGACAGCCGTACCGATCGCAAGCGGCGCTCCCAGCAGGAGCGCGCCGAGCGTGACTGCGATCGTCCCGTTTATCAACGGCAGGATGCCGAAGCGGCCGAGCGAGGACGACCATTCGGTCCCGCCGAGGAACGCGGCAAGCCCGGGATCCTTCACGACCTCCCAACCACGGGCCATGGTGAAGACGAAGATGAGCCCCACCGCTGCGACGGCCAGCACCGCGCAGAGAAGGAAGATGTTCTTCAGCGCGGCCTCGCGGAAGTACGTGGCGCGCGACATCATCTTCAGGCCGGAGCTCGACGCGGCCTTCTCTGTCTTCAGCGGCTCACTCACCGGACCCATCCTTTGCGGTGATCGGAATGAAACCCGCTTCACGGACTATCGTGTCTTGTACGTCCGGCGAGAGCACGTACTCGATGTAGTCGGCCGCAACGTCACTTACCTCACCTTTGGTGAAGAAGTGCAGCACCCGCTGCACCGGGTATGTCCCGGCGACGACGGACTCCTCCGACGCCTCTACGCCGTCGATCGAAACCGCCTTCACATCATCGGTCACGAACCCGAGCGAGATGTAGCCGACGGCGCCCTTGATATCGGCGATGACCGAGCGGACCTGTCCGGTGCCCGGTAGCACGACCGCGCCACGGTCAAACTGCGCGTCGTCCATGATGATCTTCGAGAACGCCTCGCGCGTGCCGGAGGCCTCATCGCGATTCACCAGCCCGATCGGCAGGTCGGGTCCGCCGACCTCCTGCCAGTTCGTGATCACGCCAGAGAAGATGGCGCGTACCTCCATGGTGCTCAATTCGCTCACTGGGTTGTCGGGATGGACGATCACCGCGATGGCGTCGTACGCGACGGGCGTGTCCTCGAGCCCGAGCTCGAACTCGGCATCTTTGAGCTCGCGCGAGGACGTCCCGATGTCCGATGAGCCCGTCGAGACACTCTCGATACCTGCCGACGAGCCCATTCCCGACACGAGGATCGAGACGCCCTCGTTGTGCTCGGCGTACATCTCACCGGAGACCTCGGTGATCGGCAGGAGTGTCGTGGATCCGGTGACGACCACCTCGCGACGCTCGACACCTCCACTGCAGCCGGTGAGCGTCAATGCGAGGACGAGCGCCGCCACAGCGCCTGTCAGATGATGACCGCGAGCGCGCCGTGCCGCCCCGTGAGGCCCTCGGCACGATGCGAGTAGAAGCGATCGGTGTTGTGCGCGGTGCAGATACGCAGGTGCCACTGGCGCCCTTTCGGGACTCCTGATCGCTCGAGTGCGTCCGCAACGGCCGCGCCCAGGTCCAGGCGGGTCGAGGCCGCGGTAATCGTAACAAAGGTGCTATCGAAATGCGACACGCATTCGGCCCCGACGTCGTAGCAACATGCACCGATATGCGGACCTACGTAAGCCGAGAGATCGTCGTCACCGGGCAGCTCCCGGAGCGCCGAGGCCGCCGCCTGCACGACACCGGCGGCGGCCCCCCGCCACCCCGCGTGAACGACAGCGACAGCGGGGATCGAGGGCCTTACGAGTACAACGGGAACGCAGTCGGCGAACATCATCAGGAGTGGTATCCCCCGCTCGGTGGTCCAGAGGGCATCGGTCGCCGGCACCGGCGGGTGATCGCCGGCGACGCGTGACCCCCGACCGGCCTCACCGCTACCGATACGCGCCATGGCCGTGCCGTGCACCTGCTCGGCGGTGGTCAGCCGGTCACGCAGGGCGCCGATCCCGATCGCGTCGCACAGGAGGTCGCGGTTCCGGTCGACCCGCGCAGGGTCGTCGCCGACATGCCCGGCCAGGTCGAGCGTGCTCCACGGTGCGTCGCTGACCCCGCCGATACGTTCGGAGAACGCAATCCCCACGCCGCATGCCTCGAAGACCGAAGGCACCGTATGGATGGCTATGCCGTCACGCTCCACCCGCTCGAACAACGATCCGCTCCTCTCAGTCGACACCCGTGATACCGATCCGAAAACGCTGGTCAAAGCGTAACCTATCCGTCACACTCTATAGCGAGAGACGGGCTTCGTGCCCGCTCCATCACCTATGACTGCTCGCCAAGGGGGGTGATGCAAATGAAGCGGTCATTCTCGCTCACTGCGGCATTCAGCACCGCTGCTCTCACGATCGTGACGGCAGCACCGGCGTTCGCTGAGGAGTACTACGGAGGCGAGGACGCCGCCGCAGGCGCCGTCGCGTGCGGTGTCTGGGCCTGTGTCATGATTCCTATGCTCTTGCTGGGCGTCTTCAACATCTGGATGCTCATCGATGCGATCATGCGCCAGGAACACGAGTTCCCCAACTCATCGGGCAACAGCAAACTCATCTGGATCCTGCTGCTCGTCTTCGTTGGACTCATCGCGGCGGTCATCTACTACTTCATGGTATTCAAGAAGATCAAGCGCGGCAAAGGTCCTCAGGCGCCGATGGCGGCGCCCACCGGTGGCTATCAGCCGCCTCCGGCTGCTCCGCAGCCGGTCCCACCTGCGCCCCCCGCGGCGCCACCGGCAGCACCCCCGATGGCTCCGCCCGCACCCCCCGTAGCGCCTCCGGCTCCCCCGGCGCCTCCGGCACCTCCGGCTCCCCCGGCACCTCCGGCGGAGTAGCGGCACCGGCTCCAACAGCGCTACCGCCCGAAGACTCCGGGCGAAGTGAGAAGAGGTCCCGCCCGTGCGAACGGGCGGGACCTCTTCTCGTACCCTGACGACATCCGCCGTGTGACGAGCCCTCGACTCGTCACACGGCGGCAAAATGGACTGGGGATCGGCAGGTCATACCCGGGCTTTGGGCAGACTCCCCAGACATGGTCCTAGTAACTGCGCCGCTTCAGGAATGCCGGGATATCCAGGTCGTCTTCCTCAACGCTCGATGGTAGGTCGAAGGTCGGGATACGCGGCCCCTCATCTTCTTTCAGCGCGTTCTCGAACTCCATCGTCTCCTGGCGCTTTCTGGAGCCGAATCCCGTAGCGATGACCGTGACTCGGATCGAATCCTCCATGGAGTCGTCGATGACAGCTCCGAAGATGATGTTCGCGTCCGCGTGCGCGGCAGCCTGCACGACCTCGGCCGCCTCGTTGACCTCGAAGAGGCCGAGATCACTGCCACCAGAGATCGACAACAGAACGCCGTTGGCGCCCTCGATGCTCGACTCCAGCAGTGGGCTAGCGATAGCCGCCTTTGCCGCTTCGTGTGCGCGGTTGTCTCCCGTCGCCACACCGATACCCATGAGCGCGGTACCCGCGTCCTTCATGATGGTCCGTACATCAGCGAAGTCCAGATTGATCAGACCGGGCACGGTGATGAGGTCTGTGATGCCCTGGCAACCCTGTCGCAGAACATCGTCCGCGATCCGGAAGGCGTCGAGTATGGACGTCTTCTTCTCAGCGACCTGCAAGAGGCGGTCGTTGGGGATGATGATGAGCGTATCGACATACTCCCGCAGCCGCTTGATGCCCTCCTCGGCCTGAATCGCGCGCTTCCGGCCCTCGAATGCGAACGGCCGCGTGACCACCGCGACCGTGAGAGCTCCGATCTCCTCTTTCGCGATCTGAGCGATCACTGGCGCGGCGCCCGTGCCCGTACCGCCACCCTCACCAGCGGTGATGAAGATCATGTCCGCGCCTTGCAGCGCCTCCTTGATCTCCGCGCGGTTCTCCTCGGCAGCATTCAGACCGACCTCCGGGTCGGCTCCGGCTCCGAGACCCTTGGTCAATCCCACGCCAACGTGCACGGTATAGTCAGCGTCGGACATGAGCAGCGCCTGCATATCGGTGTTCACCGCGATGAACTCGACACCCTTCACGCCGGCCTCGACCATCCGGTTGACCGCGTTGGTGCCACCGCCCCCGACACCCACGACCTTGATCACCGCTAGGTAGTTCGCCCCGGTCTCCAGCATTTTGCCCTCCTGAGCTGCCCGTTCTTCCTAAGTCTATACCTATACTTGACGTCTACTGTATATGGGCAAAGGTCAATCTTCACACGAACCTTATACTAAACGCAAGGGGTTTGCAACGATTGCACAACTACTTTTCTCCGCCCCTTCCCCCCGCCCGCGACAGCAGGAGGCACCCTACTTCCGCCGCAAGCATACGTCTGCTGGATCGCGCCCCGTCGATTCGCTGGATCAGTCGCCGAGCCCGCGCGAAATGGGGCGCTCCAGCGAGCGCACGTCGATGAACACCACCGAGCTCCCCTGCTCGGCCATGATCTCCAGTGCCAGCGCAGACTTCTCGCCGAGCTGTTCAGCACGGCCGATCATTATCTCCACGGCGGTGTCGGTGATCAGTGATGTCTCCTCCTGGCTTGGCGATGACAGCGTCTTCACGCGTGCCCGCAACTCTGGCGAGATGCCCGCAAGCACGTTGATCGCATTCACCACCTCATCGGCTTGCACGACCTCTCCCGCGACCGGTGTGAAGGTCGGCACGTCCCTCACGAGCGGAACGGGGGTGGCGGTTGCCGGCATCGACTCTCCGAGTACCCGTCCTGCACGATCGAGAGCCCAGAAGCTGTCGCCCAGATCCAACATGACGAAGCGCTCGCGCTCCTCGATACGCAGGAGGGCGGTGGACGGGAATCGGCGCACCACGTCGGCGCTCTCGATCCACGAGAGACCCTCCA
>JAFGAG010000058.1 GCA_016933785.1 Coriobacteriia bacterium
CTCGGGAAGATGATCAAGAGTCCCAACTACACGGGGATCACGCCCGAGTTCTGGGGCGCGTGCGATGCGGTGTGCAACCGCGACCACTGGCAGGTCTGGGGCATCCCCAACTGTGGCAAGGGCGAGCCGATGCAGGTCGCTCACGTGGCCCACGGCGCTGCACCCGCCCGTTTCCGCAACGTGCAGGTGGGGGTGGCCCGATGAAGCACTCACTCGACGACATCCGTACCATCGCGGATCGCGCCGCTCACGTGACGCCTGCCGATGCCGCGGAAGCAGTGGTCGTCGCAAACCGCTCGGCACTGACACGCTTCGCGGGGAACCGCATCCACCAGAACGTCGCCGAACACGATGTGCAGCTCTCGATCCGCGCCGTGCTCGGCACGCGCACCGGAGTCGCCAGCACCAACAAGCTCGATGATGCGTCGCTCGCACGGTGCGCTGCGGCAGCGGCCGAGGCGGCGCGCCACGCGCCGAACGACCCGGAGTTCCCCGGGCTGCCGGAGCCACAGCCGCTCTCGCTCCCCTCGCGAGGACCCGCGTTGTTCGACGCCTACGGTGCACCTGAGCGCGCTGCGGCGGCTCACGCGATCATCGAGCAGTCCGACGCACGAGGGCTCGTGGCCGCCGGAACGGTGGCCGTCAACGAACGCACGGTCGCAGTCGCCAACACGCGTGGCGTCCTGGCGGCCATGCAGGCAGACGACCTCCGGGCGACCGTGCTCTCTATGGGCCACGCCCAGGCGAGCGGATGGGGATCGTACTATGGTCGGGACACGTCGGGTTTCCTGCCGTCGCAACTCGGGAGCCATGCGGCGACGCTCGCCGAGCGATCCGCCGACGCCGGAGCGCTCGACCCTGGCTCCTACACTGTCGTGCTCGCCCCCGAGGCAGTCGCCGATGTCCTCGACTTCCTTGGCTACCTCGGCTTCGGCGCCAAGGCGTATGCCGAGGGCAGCTCGTTCCTCGTGGGGGCGATCGGCACCCACGTGGTCGACCCGCGCATCAGCATCTACGACGACGCGATCTCGCCCGGGACCGTCGGCATCCGTTTCGACTTCGAGGGCCAGCCCAAGCGCCGGACCCCGCTCATCGAAGGGGGCGTTGCCGCCGGCCCCGTGACCGACTCGTACTTCGCAGCGAAGCTGGGATTCGAGAACACCGGTCACGCGTTGCCCGCGCCAAACCCGTACGGCCCGGTGCCGCTCAATCTCGAGATGAACGCGGGAGACACGACGGTGGAGGACATGATCGCCTCGGTCGATCGAGGCGTCTACGTGACGCGGTTCCACTACGTGAACGTCGAGGACCCTATGAAGGTCGTGCTCACCGGCATGACTCGCGACGGCACGTTCATGATCGAGGACGGGCAGCTCACGAGACCTATACGGAATCTCCGCTTCACGCAAGGCGCACTCGAGGCACTCTCTCACGTCCTGGCGATCGGCGCCCATCGTCAGCTCTGCGGAAGCGAAGGCAGTGCGGTGCTGGCGCCTGCCCTGCTGCTGGAACACTGGACGTTCACGGGACAGACCGGCTAGCAGGTGCCGCCGCGAACACCGGTCACCGACACGCATGAGGCCCCGCAGCAGAAGCCGCGGGGCCTTTTGTGAGCGCCGTCCGGCCCTCTGAGCGGAGGGGCGCCGCCGTCGGGCCGGACTGGATGCCAGGTCTCATTCTGTCGTCCTGACGATTCATTAATCGGATGAAACGTGAATGGGCTTGAGCCTGACAGCGGCTCTGGGATGCATAATCGCCGACCGACGCGACGAGCGGCGGCGTTTGCCGGATATTCGGTCGACAAACGGTGACGACCGTCGATGAACGGCATTATCCTTCCGCCAGATGTCCGAGCGCTGCGGCGTCCAGCCCACGCATGAACTCGAGTATCAGCCGACCGGCGGTCGCGATCTTCGCTCCCGACAGGCGTCCCGAGGTATCACCCGCCGTGTGGTAGGCAGGGTCGTCCCGCCACTCCAGCCACGCCACCGGGAGTCCCGCGAGCTCGTACGCCTCATGATCGCTCCACCCGCTCGCGCCCGGATCCTTGCGATACGTCATTCTGATACCCAGCGTCCTGGCCCGGGCGAGCAGCATGTCCGAGAGCACCATCGGTCCGCGTCCCATGGTGCGGGAGTGGAATTCCGGACCATACCCGATCATGTCGATCGAGATCATGCCGGCGGTCTTCATGCGCTCGGCCTCCGACATCTGTGAGACGCGATAGCGCGAACCGAAGTGGTGAGCGTTCGGATCGCTACCGATGGTCTCCTCGCTGCCGAAGAAGACAATCTCCACCGTGGTCACGGGCGGATCCGCCGCAAGCAGCCGCGCGATCTCCAGGAGCGCGCCGCAGCCGGATGCGTTGTCGTTCGCACCCGGCGAGGGAGGCTTCGTGTCCATGTGCGCCCCGAGAACGAAGAGCCTGTCTGTCGACCCGGCGATGCGCGCCACGACGTTGCGGCTGGTCGCGCCATCCGGGAGCGCGAACTCCTCGACCCGCGCATCGAGGCCTAACTGCACAAGACGGTCTCGCAGATACTCCGCCGCTTTCGCCTCAGCATCGCTTCCGCCGCCACGGGGGCCGAGAGCTTCAAGGTCTCCCGCAGCCCTCAACGCTCGGCCCTCGTCGAACTCCGGGAGCTCCACGGGCGTCGGCTGGAGTGGCCCGGCCGGAGCGTCGATCCCGTCGGCGAGGCCGATAGCGGCGGGCTCGACGGTCGGCGTGGTGTCGAGCGGTTGGAGCGTGGGCGCCGTCCCGGACGCGGCGATCGAACCGGTGGCGGTACCCGGAGATCGAGCTTCAGACAGCCGCCACGCCATCAGAGCGCCGGCTACGGCCACCAGGGCCAGCGTGAACGCGGCAAGAACATCGCGCCGGACCCTCATGTCCTTACCGCTCCTCGGCGTTCTCCTGCTGCTGCGCGATCATGTCCTTGACCTTCATGAGACGTGTGAGGTTGCTGCGCTCGGCCTCATCGAGCTTCATCTGGATGTCTTTGATCGTGGCGTCCACCGATGGGATGAGCACGTACTCGAGCGCGTTGACCCGCCGTCTCGTCCGCTCGATCTCCCCGGCAAGCAACTCGATCGCCTTCTCCCGCTCGGCGAGTTCGAGAAGCCGGGGCGCAACGGCGGCAAGGCGTGCGAGTCCCGCATCGAGCACCGCGGGCGTCGTGGCGAGCGAGTAGCCGCCTGTCTCCGGTAGCTCATCGAGCGTGAAGACCGGCACTGTGACACTCATCAGGCTCCGCTCCCTAACACCGAGCAGCGGCTCGGGGGCGGGCGCCATGAGGGCCGGCCCGAGCACGCCTTGCCCGGCTTCCGCACGCGCGATCGCGAACTGAGAGTACGCGGCGAACAGGTCACGCTCCACCTCGGCGCGCAACCTGCGGTTGGCGCTGATGCGGGCCTGGAACTCCTTCATGAGCTCGTCGAGCTTGTCCTTGAGCAGCTTGTGACCGCGTCGCGCCACCACGCCGCGACGTCTCAGCTTGAGCAGTTCCATCCGGTTGGGGTTCGCCCGTATCTGCGGCATTGTCTCGCCTTACCTCGCCAGTGCCCAGACGATGAGTCCCGTGCCCATGACGAGCAGCATGATGTTGATGCTACGCAGCACGAGAACAGCGCGGGGCACCGCACCGGCGGTGCGTTTCGTCCAGCGCAGCATGTAGATCTGATACACGATCAGGCCGCCCATCCCCACGAGGAGCGCCGTGCTCAGAGCTGTCGTCACGGCGTCGCTCACGACTCTTCCGGCTCCTTCAGGTAGCGCTCCACGAACTCGTCCTTGATGCGTTTGAGCTCGGCACGCGGCAGCAGCGCCATGAGCTCCCAACCTATCTCCAGTGTGCGCTCCACGGATCGCTCCTCGTGCGCGTCCTGGCGGATGAAGCGGTCTTCGAACGCGTTGGCGAACGCAACGAACGCCTTGTCGCTGTCGGAGAGCGCCGCGTCGCCGAGGATGACCGCGAGTTCTTTGGCCTGGATGCCACGCGCGTACGCACCGAACAATTGGTTGGAGAGGTCGGCGTGGTCCTCGCGTGTCTTGCCCGGGCCGATACCCTTCTGCTTCAGACGCGAGAGGCTCGGCAGCACCGCGATCGGCGGGAAGATGCCCGAGCGGTGCAGGCTGCGGTCGAGGATGATCTGGCCCTCGGTGATGTACCCGGTGAGGTCTGGGATCGGGTGCGTCTTGTCATCGTCGGGCATCGACAGGATGGGCACCTGCGTGATGGAACCCTTGGCTCCCTTGATGCGCCCGGCACGCTCGTAGATCGTCGCAAGATCGGTGTAGAGGTAGCCGGGATAGCCACGGCGGCCGGGGACCTCTTTGCGCGCGGCCGAGACCTCGCGAAGCGCCTCGCAGTAGTACGTCATGTCCGTGAGGATGACGAGCACGTGCATATCGCACGTGTACGCCAGGTACTCGGCACAGGTGAGCGCCATACGCGGCGTGTTGATGCGCTCCACGGCCGGGTCGTCGGCCAGGTTCAAGAACAGCACCGCGCGTTCGATGGCGGCCGTGTTGCGGAACTCCGTCATGAAGAAGTCCGCGTCCGCGAACGTGATACCCATCGCCGCGAACACGACCGCGAACTCTCCCTCGAGCTTCTCCCCCACCTTGGTGGGATCGTCGCTGCGGTTGAGCACCGCCGCCTGGCGTGCGATCTGCGCGGCAAGCTCGTTGTGCGGCAGGCCGGCGCCCGAGAATATCGGGAGCTTCTGGCCGCGCACGAGCGGATTGAGCCCGTCGATCGCCGAGATGCCGGTCTGGATGAAGTCGTCGGGGAAGTCGCGCGCCGTCGGGTTGATCGGCTCGCCGTGCATCGGACGGCGTTCGTCCGGGATGATCTCGGGGCCGCCGTCGCGCGGGCGCCCGAGACCGTCGAAGACGCGCCCGAGCATGTCGCGGCTCACGCCTAGCTCGAGCGCGCGGCCGAGAAAGCGCACCTTGGTCTCGGCCGGGTTGGCGCCGCTGGTCCCCGCGAACGCCTGGACGAGTGCGGTGTCGCCGTTCACTTCCAGCACATTGCCGAGGGAGCGGGTGCCGTTGGGGTACTCGAGTTCGACGAGCTCGTTATAGGTCACGTCGATGACCCGCTCGACCAGCAAGAGTGGTCCGACGATGTCGCGCGTTGTCGTGTACTCACGTGCCACTATGCATCCACCCCGCTTCTGGCCACGAGCTGCGTCTCTATGTCCGACTCGATCTCACTGAAGATGCTGAGGTCGTCCAGGGTGGCGTACTTCGCACGCGCGATCTTCTCGCGTACCGGCGCCGCGAATATGTCCTTGAGCGCCGCTCCGTGCTGCTGCGCGGCGACCGCCGACTCGTGGAAGTGCAGAATCGTCTTGAGCAGCAGGTCCTGCTCCGTGAGCGAGCTGAACTGGTCGTCGTCGCGGAACGCGTTCTGCTGGAGGAAGTCCTCCCTGATCGACTTGGCCGTCTCCATCAGGATCTGCTCCTCGGCTGAGAGCGCTTCGATACCGACGAGCCGGACGATCTCGGCGAGATCGTTCTCGCGTTGGAGGATCGCCATGCAGCGGTCACGCCGTCCCCGGAAGTCAGGAGAGACATCGGCCTCCCAGTGGGGCTGGATCCTGTCGAGGTAGAGCGAGTAGCTCGTGAGCCAGTCGATCGCCGGGAAGTGACGCTGGAACGCCAGCTGATCCTGGAGCGCCCAGTAGACCTTCACGACGCGCAGCGTGTTCTGAACCACGGGCTCCGACAAGTCTCCACCAGGAGGCGAGACGGACCCGACCACGGACACGGAGCCCGTGCGGGGCGCGGCGGGCCGGAGTGGCCCCTCCTTGCTGTCCTCGCGCACAGACCGCGCTGCGGAGGCTGCGTCGGGACCCTCCGAGCCTGCCGCGCCCACGGGTGCCGTCGCGGAATCGGAGGACAGCGACGAAGACCCTGCCGGATGCGATCCGCCGAGGCACTCCACGGCCCCCGCACGCTCGTAGAACGCGGCGAGCTTCGTGCCGAGGTACGCGGGGAAGCCCTCATCTCCCGGCATCTCCTCGAGCCGCCCGGAGATCTCGCGCATTGCTTCTGCCCAGCGACTCGTGGAGTCGGCCTGCAACACGACCTCGTAACCCATGTCGCGGAAGTACTCGGCCATCGTGATGCCCGTGTACACACTCGCCTCGCGGGCGGCCACCGGCATGTTGGAGGTGTTCGCCACGAGCACGGTGCGTTTCATCAGCGGTTCGCCCGAGTACGGGTCGGTGAGCTCGGGGAACTCCATCAGCACGTCGGTCATCTCGTTGCCGCGCTCCCCGCAGCCGATGAAGATGACCACCTGCGCGTTGGACCACTTGGCCACCTGGTGCTGTGTGACGGTCTTCCCGGCGCCGAACGGGCCCGGGATGCACGCCACGCCGCCCTTGACTATCGGGAAGAACGTGTCGATCACGCGCGTGCCGGTCACGAGCGGCTCGCCCGTGCCGATCTTGCGCACGTACGGTCGAGGGACTCGCACCGGCCATGTCTGCATCAGCGTGAGATCATGCATCCCACCGTCGTCATCACGAAGCTGCGCCACGGTGTCGGTCACCGTGTACGAGCCTCCGGCGATCTCGACGATCTCGCCGGCGAGCGCGGGCGGAACCATGATCCGGTGCTCGATCACGACGTTCTCCTGCACGGTCCCGATGATGTCGCCCCCGGTCACCCGTGCGCCAGGCGGCACAGTGGGCACGAACTCCCATCGCTTCTCGCGATCGAGTCCGGGCGCCGAGACGCCCCGGGCAAGGAACGCGCCGGACGTGGCCTGCAGTGCGTCGAGCGGACGCTGGACGCCATCGTAGACCGCCTCGAGCATGCCCGGTCCGAGTTCCACCGACAGTGGCGCACCCGTCGAGACGACCGGCATGCCGGGACCGAGGCCCTCGGTCTCCTCGTACACCTGGATCGAAGCGCGGTCGCCCCGCATCTCGATGATCTCGCCCATGAGGCCCTGCTCGCCAACGCGCACCAGGTCGTACATCCGTGCGTGTACGAGGCCGGCGGCGACCACGAGCGGCCCAGCGACTTTCCTGATCGTGCCCTGGTCCATCTAGCTTTCCTCTTCTCCTGAAGCCATCGACGTGCCCAGTGCCCGCTCGATGGCCCGATCCAACTTGGCAGCGCCCACTCCCCCGCGGCTTCCCGCGGCGGGGATCACCGTCACCGCCGGAACCGGCCGATCCGCCGACTCCGCGACCATCTCGGCGATCGCCTGGTACACCGGCTCTGTCACGAAGACGGCGCCGTGCGCGCCTCTGATGAGCTCGGGCCAGAGATCCCGCGCCTCCTCGGGGTGCTCGACGGCTCGCACATCGAAGCCGAGGGGCCTGAATCCCGCCACGCTCGTGGCGTCTCCCACCACCGCTATCAGCATCTTGCCGCTCACATGACACCTCGCAGCCGCTCGCGAACTGCCTCGCGATCGAGACCTGAGAGCCGACCCACGAGCGCCACTCTGAGCGCCACGACCTCTGCCTCACGGCCCAGAACGTACGCGAGAACGGGCTCCGGGCCGCTCGGCGCCCTTCGTGCCGAGGCCATACGCGCGGCATCGAGCGCGGCGGCGGCCAGGTCGTACCGCTCGAGGCTGGTCAGGTCGGCCTCGCCGAGTCCCGGCACGGCGCGCGTGTCCACGATCAGTCCGGCGAGCTCCTCGGCATCCATCCGCCCGGCGACGGGCGCCAGCGTGAGCAGTGCAGACGTCCCACCGTCTATAAGCGAGTCCAGCACCGCCGCAGGTGCGAGGCGCTTGCCGTTTGCCCGGAGAAGCACGCGGATCACCGCCAGGTCGATCCGGAGCGTGGTGAGCTCCCGCAGGAACGGGATCCTCGAACGCTTCGCCTCACCAGCAAGCGCCGCGAACAGCGCGTGGTCTACCGCGGTCTCGATATCCGCAAGCGGCGGCGCCTGCTCGGCCTCATCCCACCTGGTGAGCAGTGATGCCATCTCGTCAGGCAGCCCCTCGCCAGAGCCGGCGAACGCCGCCGGTTCGATCGTCCCGAGCGCGCTCAGGCCGGGGGCCGTCATGCCGAGCACCCGCGTCTTGAGCGCGGTGCGAAGGTTCCGGTAGTCGTACGGCAGACGGAAGTAGCGGACGACCGCCTCCGGCAGCCCCGCCCCGAGCAGGAACTCGTCGTAGAGGTCGCCGAGCGACGCGTCGAGCGCCCGCTCCACATCCTCGGAGGTATCGGCATGCTCGAGGTACCGTCCGAACGCCGTCTCAGAGAGCACGCGGCGCTGCTCGGCGAAATCGGGTGCGTCGATCAGCCGCTCGTAGACCGAGCGCGACAACAGCCTCGCCTGCAGGACGCGGACGCGTCCCACCGCAAAGCCGTACCGGATATCGTCGCGCGTGGAGGTCAGCACCAGCCTACCCCTCCTCCGGGAAGAGCTCGCGCACGGCTACCTGCAGCATGTCGTCGTGATACTCCGCGACATACGTGGCCGGAGAGACGTCCACCCGCACGCCGTCGCCCTGGACCCGCACGCCGCGCGTAAGATCGCCTGCTTCGCCCTCGACCACGACATCGACCCCGTGCCTGGCCACGAGCGAACCGAGACCGGCGAGCCGCGCAGCATCCGGGGGAGCGATGCGCACGTGTTGTCCGGACACCGCGACCCGTGCGGTCTCACGCGCGATGAAGGCGGCGTACTCGGCATCGGGCAGCGCCTCGAGCGCTTCGCGCACGCCGACGAGCACCCGCTCGGCGAGCTCCTTCCGCGCACCCAGAAGCGCATCGCGAGCGCCGAGGCGTGCGTTCGCGAGCAGCGTCTCGGCCTCCACCCGCGCCACTTCGGCGCCGCGCGCCCTGATGTGCGCTGCCTCACGCCCAGCCTCGGCGCGGGCAGCAGCGACCGCGTCGTCGGCCCGCTCTTGCGCGGCAGCGACGATCGCGTCGGCCTCCGCCTGAGCGTCCTGCTCGATACGAGTGATGATGTCAGCTATCGCCACGTCAGATCAGCCTCGCTACCCACCGAACGTCGCCTGCAGCGCCGTCATCATCAGCACGGTCACGATGAGCGAGAAGACCGCGTAGGTCTCCACGAGCGCCGGGAAGATAAGCGCCTTGCCCGAGTCCTCGCTCCTCCGCGCGACGATCCCGGCCGCAGCCGCGCCGGTCTTACCCTGGTAGATACCGGTGAACATGCAGAGGAACGCCACCGGCAGGCACGCGAGGAAGACTGCGAAGCCCTGCGCGCCGGTGAGTGTCGCTTCGCCGCCGAGGATGTTGAAGAAGATGAGCACGAGCACAGCGGCGATGAACCCGTAGATACCCTGCGTGCTCGGCATGGCCGCAAGCGGCAGCAGCTTGCCGAACTTCTCGCCATCCTCGGTCACGATGCCGGACACGGTGGCCGAGGCTATCGTGATACCGATCGCGGAGCCTATGCCGCCGAGCACAGCGGCCACACCACCACCGAACAGCGCCCAGTTGATGCCCGAAACTCCCCAGAAGAGGTCGCTCACGTTCCCGCTCCTTCCTGCCGAGCGCTGTCGGCATGCAGTACCAGTGTCTTGGATGTGAAGGCGAACGGCGCGTATGTGCGGCCCCCGCCCTCGTAGAACTTCCCGAAGAACTCGACGAACTGCAGGCGCGCCGGATGAACGAACGCGCTGAGCAGGTTGATCACCACGTTGAAGACATGACCCACCACAAAGATCAGAACCGCAAAGACCATGACGACGATGCCCCCGACGATCGCTCCACCTCCCTGCTCGAACATCCCGGCGGCACCAGCGCCGACGAGCCTCGCAAGCAGGTTGAACACCATGCCGACCAACGTGGCCGACAGAGCCAGCGCCGCAAGCCGCGTGTAGCTCAAGATGTCGCCGATCAAAGATGAGAGGCCGTACACGGCATACACTCCCCCGAGGAGAGCGGCAACGACTCGCCGCGTGGCCCTGGAAAACGCCATGCCGACGACACTCACGGCGAGAAGCACCCAGCCTACAGGGGTGATCCACCCGAACGCGAGCGAGACGAGCCAGCCCACGAACAGGGCGAGCCATACCGCGCCGGTGGCCTTGTCCCACAGCGGTGCCTCGACCTGCCGCAGCGCGATGTCGATCGCGCGGCTCTTGCCGAGCGCGGTCAGCCCCAGCCCCAGGACGATCGCCACCTGGGAAAGCGACGGTACGAGTACCGCAACCGCGATCGCTGCGAACAGAACGACCGTCGATGCCTGTTCCAGGACGGCCGATGCCCAATCGCCCTTGCGCGCCAGGTTCCACGCGGATATCAGCACGCCGAACACCACCTGCAGGAGACCGAGCCCGATGGAGAACATCAGGAACAACGGCAGCTGCTCCATCGGGTTGATCAGCCGAAGGCTCTCGAGAAGCGGTGGCAGTTCGAGGTCCCACGCGAAGTACGATCCCATGGCCACCCCGGCGAAGATCGCTCCTACGCCGCCCGCGATGAACAGGTCCATGAGCTTCTTCACGCCGGGAGCGACGTCGAGCTTCGTCTTGACCGCCCATGCACCCACGATGAGCATCAAGCCATACCCGACGTCGCCGATGCAGATGGCGAAGAACAACCAGAA